>NZ_SSDN01000100.1:0-117237 GCF_004794355.1 Microbacterium sp. K36
GGCTACCAGTGTTGACTGTTAACAGTCAACACTGGTAGCCTCGCGGTGTCGACAACACGGTCGACCCACGTAGAGGAGCAAAGATGCCCCGCATGCGCATCACTCGGGCGGCCGCTGCCTTCGCCGCCCTCGCCGCCACCGCTCTGGTGCTGTCGGCCTGCACGAAGGTCGACGAGAGCGAGGGGGCCGCCTCGACCTATCCCGAGGACGACATCCGGCTGATCATCCAGGCCAACCCCGGCGGCGGATCCGACCTGTCGTCCCGCGCGCTCGCCACCGAGCTGGAGAAGATCCTCGGCGTCAGCGTGATCCCAGAGAACATGCCCGGTGCCGCGGGAGCCCTCGCGATGGAGTACGTCGGCTCGCAGGACCCGGACGGCTACGTCATCGGCTTCGCGCCCGTCGAGATCGCGATGCTCAACACGACGCAGAGCGCCGACGTGCTGCCCGACGACTTCGACCTGCTCGGCCAGATCATGCTCGCCCCCGGCGTCATCACGGTGGGTGCCAACAGCGGCATCGAGACCCTCGACGACCTCGTGACCCAGGCGAAGTCCGGCGCGGTCACGGTCGCGAACTCCGGCGCCGGCTCGATCTGGGAGGCCGCCACCCTCGGCCTCGGCAAGGCAACGGACGCCGACTTCACCCCCGTCCCCTACGACGGTGGCGCCACGGCGGTCGCGGCTGCCGCATCCGGTGAGACCGTCGCCGCCGTCTCCGGACTCGGTGAGGCCCTCGCGCAGGGCGAGGCCGTCCGCATCCTCGCGGTCATGAACGACGAGCGTCACCCGGACGCGGAGGACGTCGAGACGGTCGAGGAGGCCATCGGCGAAGAGGTCGTCTTCGGCGGTTGGGGCGGCATCTACGCACCGGCCGGCCTGCCCGACGACGTGCACGACGCCCTCGAGGCCGCCGTCAAGGAGGCCGTGGAGTCCGAGAGCTACCAGAAGTTCCAGGCGGACGCCGGCAACCTCGTGGTCTACCGCGACTCCGCGGAGTGGACCGGGTTCGTCGACGACCAGTTCGCCCTGTTCCAGGACCTCCTGGGCTGAACACCTCCGGTGGGGTCGGCACGCGCCGACCCCGCCGCGTCCTCCGACGAAGGAGCACCATGACCAGCCCCGACACCGCGGCCGAGCCGGCCGCACCGGGCGGCTACGAGGGGGCGACTGCCTCGCGACCCCTCGAGATCGCGTTCGCCGCCGTCGCCCTCGCGATCACCGCCGGCTACCTCTTCCTCGCCACGCAGATCCCGCTGCGCCGTGAGGCCGCCCCCGGACAGATCGACGCCCGCTTCTGGCCGCTCGTCATCGGCGTGACCGGCGTCGTGATCGCGATCGCCCTGCTCGCCGTGGCGATCACCCGACCGGCACCGACGCGGGAGGATCTCGAGCGCATCCAGCCCGGCGGCGTCCTCCGGGTGATCGCGACGATCGCGATCGCCGGCGCCTTCATCGCGCTCTGGTCCCTCGGCTCGGTCATCCTCTTCGGCTACCGGATCGAGGTCTTCCCGATCGCCTGCGCCCTGCTCATGGCCGCACTGATGCTCCTCTACGGACACCGTCGCTGGCTGAGCCTCGTCATCTACTCCGCCGCCGTCACGGCGTTCGTCTACGTCGTCTTCGGCATGCTCCTGAGGATCCCCCTGTGAACGCGCTCCTGGAGGGGCTGAACTCGCTCCTCGACATCTCGATCCTGCTGTACATGGCGGTCGGCCTCGTCCTCGGCTTCATGGTCGGCGCCTTCCCCGGTATCACGGCGACCATGGCGGTCGCGCTCGCCGCGGGCTTCACCATGACCCTCGAACCGGTGCAGGGCCTCGCGGTGCTGCTGACGATCTACGTCGCGGCGAACTTCGGCGACCGGGTGCCGTCCATCCTCATCAACACCCCGGGGACTCCCGCCTCCATCGCCACCACCCTCGACGGCTATCCGATGGCGAAACAGGGCAGGGCCGGGCTCGCGCTGACGATCTCCGCGATCGTGTCGGCCGTCGGCATCCTCGCCTCGCTCGTGCTCTTCGCGGTCGCCGCGGTGCCGATCGCCAGCTTCGCCCGGGACTACTTCAAGTCGCCCGAGCTGTTCGCGCTCGTCGTCTTCGGCATCGCGATCATGATCGGCATCTCGTCCAAGTCGATGCTCAAGGGCATCCTGGCCGGTCTCTTCGGACTCATGCTCGGCAGCGTCGGCACCTATGCGGCCACCGCCGACCAGCGCTTCACGTTCGGTGTGCTGGAACTCGTCGAGGGCGTGAACTTCATCGCCGTCATCATCGGGCTCTTCGGCATCGCCGAGCTGTTCGATCAGCTCCTCACGCACCGGAAGTCGCACGTCCGACCGATCTCGAGCCTCGGCCGGTGGTGGCCGAACCGCGCCGAGCTGAAGCAGAGCGGACGGGCCACCGCGGTCGGCGGGGCGGTGGGCCTCGGTGTCGGCCTCATCCCGGCGGCCGGCGGGGACATCGCCGGGCTCATCGGCTGGGAGCGGGCGCGCAAGGCGTCGAAGCACCCGGAAATGTTCGGCAAGGGGTCGATCGAGGGCGTCGCCGCGTCCGACACCGCCTCCAGCGCCACGCTCGGCGGCTCGCTGACCACGACGATGGCGCTCGGCATCCCCGGCGACTCCGTGATGGCGGTCATGATCGGCTCGATGATCATCTGGGGCATCACCCCCGGGCCCACGCTGTTCACCAACCGCCCCGACCTCGTCGTCTCGATCATCGGGATCATGCTCGTCGCGACCCTCCTGTCGCTCGCGCTGAGCCTCGTGCGGATGAAGGGCATGGTCAAGCTGCTCGACGTGCCGCAGCCGTACCTGTGGAGCGGCATCCTCATCTTCTGCATCATCGGCACGTACGCCACCTCGAACAGCCTGTCGACGGTCATCACGATGCTCGTCTTCGGTGTGGTCGGCGTGCTGCTCAAGCGCATGCAGGTTCCGGCGGGGCCCGTGGTGCTCGGTCTCCTGCTCGGTCCGCTCGCCGAGGAGAACCTCGCCCGCACGCTGGCGATCCTGCCGACGCGGCCGTTCTTCGAGGTCGTCAGCCCGATCGCCCTCGTCCTGCTCGCGCTCGCGGTGCTGTCGATCGTCATGCCCGCGATCCGCGCCGCCCGCACGCCCCGCGCCGAGCGGGCCTCGTTGGAGGACTCGATCCTCCACACCGACAGCATCGTGCAGATCGAGAAGGCGCACGACGAGCTCGCGGCGCAGCCCGACCTGCTCACCTCCACCGTCCGCAACGTCGACGCCGGTGTGCGCCGGGGACGCGCCGGCCGCAAGAACCGCAAGAGCACGACCCCCGAGGAGACCGAGAAGTGACCCGCTACGACATCCTGACCGCCGTCCCGACCGCGTTCCACCGCGACGGGACCCTCGACCTCGAGGGGTCGCGCGCGATCTTCCGGTTCGTGGCCGACTCGGGGAACGAGGGCGCCTTCGTCCTCGGCACCACGGGCGAGTTCCCCGCCGTGGACGCGGACGAGTTCCGGGGACTCGTGGGAGCGGCGCTGGAGGAGCTGGCCGACCGGATGCGCGTCATCGTGCACGTCGGGCAGCCGAGCACGTTCGAGGCCGTGCGCCTGGTGGGCATCGCGAAGGAGCTGGGGGCCACGGAGTTCGCGGCCCTCACCCCCTACTACCTGCGTGCCACGGACGACGCGATCCTCGACTACTACCGCGCCGTCTCGGCGGCCGTGGGGGAGGGGCGCCTCTACGTCTACATCTACCCCGCGCGCAGCGGGAACCCCGTCTCGCCGGAGCTGCTCGTGCGCATCGCCGCCCTCCCGAACGTGATCGGGGCAAAGGTGAGCGAGCTCTCGCTCGACGACATCGCGGCGTATCGTGCGGCCGTGCCCGCCGACTTCGAGCTGTACACCGGCGCCGACCGTGACCTCATCGCGGCCGTCGAAGCGGGCGCGCAGGGCGTCGTCTCGGGCGTCTCCTCCGTGACGCCGAAGCCGTTCCGTGCACTCGCCGACGCCGGACGCTCCGGAGATGCCGATGCCATCGCCGCGGCACAGGCCGCCGTGGACGACGTCGTCGCGCTCATCGGCGGCGACATGGCGCGGATGAAGGAGGCGTACCGCGTGCTCGACGTCGTGGACACCCACTGCCGCATGGCGATCACCGAGCCCTCCGCCGATGAGCGCGCCGCGGTCGCACAGGTGGTGACCGCGCACCGCTGACGGGCCTGGGCACGACCGGGACGGGATGCCGCGACCTTCGGGTCGCGGCATTTCGCGTGTGCGGACACTTGCTTGTCCGACAAGTGAACATGGGTGAGGGAACACTTGACGACAAGACCGACGACTGTCTAGGCTCAAAGCCAGGAATCCCGCCGATATTGCGAAGGAGCGAACGGAACATGTCAGACAAGATCGAGGTCACCGGGTCCGACTTGTCGGACGCGCTCGCCCGACGTCTGGCTCAGCATCTGCAGCGCTCCGGCCTGGAGATCGGCGACCCGCTGCCCACCGAGGCCGAGCTCGGCGCCGTGCTCGCGGTCGGCCGCCAGCGCATCCGGGAAGCCCTCAGCGTGCTCGAAGCGTTCGGCATCGTGGCCTCTCGGCAGGGCGCCCGCCGCGTGTGGCGCGGGTTCCGTGCCGCCGATCTCGCCACCCGTTGGATCGGCTTCGTCGACGACCCGGAGGCCGCCACCCGCGAGCTCCTGGAAGTGCGACACGCGCTGGAGACCTCGCTGCTGCCGATGGTGATCCCGCGCCTGCAGCCGAGCGACCTGGCCCGTCTGCGCCTGCTCTCGGAGGAGATGGTGGAGCGCGCCCTGCGCAACGAGAGCTTCGCCGAACTCGACCAGCAGTTCCACCGCGGGCTGCTCGCGCCGATGGGCAATGCGTTCGTGGACCAGTTCCTCCAGTCCTTCTGGGTGGTCTTCGCGGCCGCGCGTCGGGAAGAGCCCGTCGAGGAGGACCCGGCCATCGCCGCCATGCACGGCCGCATCATCGATGCGATCGAGGCGGGGGACACCCGCCGAGCGGTCCATGAGCTGGACGCCCATTTCTACGGCGTCCGCAACCGCTACCCGGACATCGACTTCGGCGCGACGGCCCCGCTGCCGGCCTGACCCTCCTCCCGCCGGCGCGTTCTGTCGCACACGTCTTGAAATCGATTTCGCACGACCCTCATCTGATCGACGAAGGAGTACGCATCATGAGATCCACCCGAATCCTCCCCGCCCTGGCCGCCCTCGGCGTCGTCGCCCTCGCCACCGGCTGTGCCGGCAGCGCCCCGTCCGGGGAGGGCGACGGCCCCGTCGAGATCACCTACTGGCTCTGGCAGGACGACGCGACCGACCCCACCTGGACGGAGCTCGCGGACGAGTTCAACGACGCGCAGGACGAGGTGGAGGTCGTGCTGGAGACGATCCCACTCGACCAGTACCAGAACCAGCTCGTGTCCTCCGCGATGAACGGCACCGGTCCGGACGCCGCCCGCAGCAAGGACTGGTGGCTCGGGCAGTTCGCGCCGCAGGGCGCCATCGCGGACCTCACTCCGTACGTCGACGACTGGGACGCCTCGGACGACGTCGTCGACTCGCTCTGGGCGACCGGACAGCTGCCCGGCGAGGACGCCGTCTACATGCTGCCCCACCAGTACACGACGCTCTATCTCTACTACCGCGTGGACTACTTCGAGGAGCTCGGGCTCGAGGCGCCGCGCACGCAGCAGGACCTCCTCGACGCGGCGGCGGCCCTCACCGGCGACGGCCGCTACGGCATCGACGTCCGCGGCGGTGCGGGCGGACAGGACCAGTGGCTCGCGTGGATGTACGCCGGCGGCGCGTCGGTCGTCGACGACTCCGGCGAGGTCGTCCTGGACGACGCGAAGGGCGTCGCGGTGAACGAGGACTACCTCCGCATCGTCACCGACCTGCAGGCGGCGCCCCCCGGATCGATCACGGCCGCCTTCGCCGACGTCAAGACGAACTTCGTCGAGGGCCTCACCGGCATGATGATCCACCACCCGGGATCCCTGAAGGAGCTGCAGGGCGTGTTCGGCGACAAGCTCGGCGTCGTCCCGATCCCCACGGAGGACGGGAAGCCGGGCGCGACGCTCGGCAGCATGAGCGGCAACGTCATCCTCGAGGGATCCGACAAGAAGGACGCCGCCTGGGAGTGGATCTCCTGGCTGAGCGAGGAGGCGCAGATGGAGAAGATCTCCGCCTCGCCGCAGGGCCAGCTGCCCGTGCTCGAGTCGGTCATCGACACCGAGGCGTACTCGTCCGACCCGCAGCTCGCGGTCGCGGTCGACGCGATCCCCACCGCCAAGACGTGGCCGGCGTTGGAGGGGGTGGCCGAGCTCGCCGCCAAGGAGTGGAACCCGCTCATCCAGCAGGCGTTCCAGGGTGAGATCAGCAGCCAGGACGTGCTGACGAAGATGTCCGACGTGCTGCGCTGAGGACCGACATGGCAAGCTCCACCCTCACGGAAGCGGTCGTCACCGGCCGGCCGGCCCCGCGCCGGCCGGTGACCCGGCCCCGGCGACGCGCTCGCCGCGGGTCGGTGGCCCCGCTCGTCCTGCTCGCGCCGGCGATCGTGCTCGTCGCGGTCTTCGCCGGGTATCCGCTCGTCCGCTCGATCTGGTTCTCGTTCAACGACGTGAGCGTCTTCACCGGCGTGCTCGAGTTCGTCGGGTTCCAGAACTTCGCCAGCGTCATCGGCACCGCGGAGTTCGTCCCCACGCTGGGCCGCACGGCGTTCTGGACCTTCGGTGCCGTCGCGCTCCAGCTGATCGGCGGGCTGTCGCTCGCGCTCATGCTGAACAACCGCTTCCCCCTGCGGGGCGTGTATCGCGGACTCATCATGATCCCGTGGGCGACGCCCAGCGTCCTGGTCGCGCTGATGTGGAAGTGGATCCTCGATCCCAACAACGGCGTCCTCAACCAGTGGCTGCTGAACGCGGGGATCATCGACGCACCGATCGAGTTCCTCTCGCAGAACAGCACCGCGCTGCCGACGCTCGTGATGATCGACGTCTGGCAGGGGATCCCGCTCTTCGCCATCATGATCCTCGCGGCGCTGCAGAGCGTGTCCGGCGAGCTCAAGGAGTCCGCGCAGATCGACGGATGCGGGCCGGTCGGGGTGTTCCGGCACGTCGTGCTGCCCGCGATCCTCCCGACCATCCTCATCACCACGCTGCTGCGCCTGATCTGGACGTCGAACTACGTCGACCTCATCTTCATCCTCACCGGCGGCGGGCCGGGCACATCCTCGACGACCCTGGCGCTCGAGTCGTACCTGACGACCTACAAGGCCAGCGACTTCGGCGCCGGCGCGGCGTACGCCGTCATCCAGGCCCTGTTCCTCGCCGTCTTCATCGCGCTCTATGTGCGCCTCACCCGGAAGGACACCACGCGATGAGTACGACGAGCGCTCCCGTCCGCTTCGGCCGCCTCGCGGGACGGACCGGCTTCGCGATCGCCCTCCTCGGCGTGCTCGCGATGGTGCTCGGGCCGTACATCGTCATGCTGCTGACGTCGCTCACGCCCCGGGATCAGCTCGCCGGCGCCGGAGCGAACCTCATCCCCTCGGAGTTCACGACCGCCTCCTACGCCGAGCTGCTGTCGACCACGCCGTTCCTGACCTATCTGCGGAACAGCCTCACCGTCGCCGCGATCGCCGTCCCGGTGACCCTCGTCGTCTCCACGGGCGCCGCGATCGCGATGTCGCGGTTCGACTTCCGCGGCCGCGGAGCCGTCATGATCGGGCTGCTGCTCGCGCAGATGTTCCCCGCCGTGCTGCTCGTGATCTCGCTGCAGGGGCAACTCCGCGGGATGGGGCTGATGGACACGACGCTCGGTCTCGCACTCGTGCACGCCGCGTTCGCCACGCCGTTCGCCACCTGGCTGCTCAAGGGCTTCGCGGACTCCATCCCCCGGGAGATCGAGGAGGCGGGCCAGATCGACGGGGCCTCGTCTGCGCAGATCGTCCGCATCCTCCTGCTGCCCCTGCTGCGGCCGGGGATGGTGGCGGCGGGAACCTACGCGTTCATCCTCACCTGGAACGAGTTCCTCTACGCCCTTACCTTCACCTCGCAGACGGCGACGCGCACCCTGCCGGTCGGGCTGCACCTGTTCATCGGCGAGTACCAGATCCGGTGGGACCTCCTCACCGCGGGCGGCGTGCTCTCGGTGCTCCCCGTCGTCGTCGGCTTCCTCCTCGTGCAGAAGCGCCTCGTCGCCGGTCTCGCCGCCGGCGCCGTCAAGGGCTGAAGCTCCCGTCCCCTCCTCGTCGTCCCGGAAGGACCACGCATGAAAATCGAATCCATCGACCTCCAGCTCTCCCGCATCCCCCTCCCCAAGGGGCCGTGGGGGGACCAGATCCATCGGGTGACCCACATCGAGATCATCCTCGCCGACATCACCACCGATACCGGACTGGTCGGCACCGGGTTCAGCCACACCTCCGGTGTCGGCGGCCAGATGATGATGGCGGCGCTGCGCGAGCTCATCCCCACGCTCATCGGCCGCGAGGTCAATCCGCGGGCCGTCTGGCAGCACTCCTGGCAGCACCTGCGCGACAACGGCCCCGGCGGGACCACCACGCTCGCCCTCGCCGCGATCGATGTGGCGCTGTGGGATCTGCTGGGGTTGCACTTCGAGCAGCCGCTCGCAAAGCTCCTCGGCCAGGTGCGCGACCGGGTCGCACTGTACGGCAGCGGCATCAACCTCAACCTGTCCGCCGAGGAGGTCGTCGAGCAGGTCAAGGAGTGGAAGGCCGACGGGTACGCCGCCGGGAAGGTCAAGGTCGGCAAGCCGGACCTCGAGGAGGACGTCTACCGGCTCACCAAGATCCGCGAGGCGGTCGGCGAGTATCCGCTCATGGTCGACGCCAACCAGGGATGGACCTACGGGGAGGCGGTCCGGGCGGTCACCCGGTTCCGCGACCTCAACCTGTACTGGGTCGAGGAGCCGCTGCGCGTGGACGACGTCGCCTCCCACGCCCGCCTCCGGGCCCGGTCGCCGATCCCGATCGGGCTGGGGGAGAACGTCTACACGCTCCAGCAGTTCAACCAGTACCTCCTCGCCGACGCGTGCGACTTCATCCAGGCCGACGTCGGACGCGTGGGCGGCATCACGCCCTACATGGACATCGCCGCCCTGGGCCGGGCGTACAACGCCCCGATGACGCCGCACTTCGTGATGGAGCTCACGGCCAACGTGCTCTGCGCGGTACCCAACGCCCTGTTCGGCGAGATGACGGACGGGGGCACGCTCAGCGACCTCGGCGTCATCGTGCCGCAGCGGCCGCAGAACGGGTTCTTCGTCCCGACCGGAGCGCCGGGGAACGGCCTGGAGTACGACCGCGAGAACCTCGCGCGGCACGCGGTGAGCTGAGGGAGAGGAACGACATGACGGACATCTTCGACCTCACCGACCGCATCATCCTGGTCACCGGCGGCCTCGGCCAGATCGGATCGGCCTTCGTCCGCGAGCTCCACGGACGCGGCGCCCGGGTGGCCGTGGCATCGCGCACGGTCGACGCCGCGCGCCTGCAGGAGACGTTCCCCGAGATCGCCGACAGCCCGCGCCTCCTCGGCGTCTCCGTGAACATCGTCTCGAAGGACAGCGTCGAGGCGGGCCTCGATGCGATCGTCGATGCGTGGGGTGCGGCGCCGGACGGCGTGATCAACAATGCCGGTCTGGACACCCAGCCGAGCGCGCCGCCCGAGGTTTCGGGCCCCTTCGAGGACTTCCCGCTCGACGTGTTCCGGGAGGTGGTCGACGTGAACCTCGTCGGCACCTTCCTCGTCACGCAGGCAGCCGGCGCCCGGATGCGCGCCGCCGGCACGCCGGGCTCGATCATCAACGTCGGCTCGATCTACGGGATGGTGTCGCCGGTGCAGGACATCTACGCCTACAAGGAGGAGCAGACCGGGGTGCCGTTCGTGAAGCCGGTGGCGTACTCGGCGGCGAAGTCGGGTCTATACAACCTCACGCGCTACTGCGCGACGTACTGGGGGCGGCAGGGGATCCGGGTGAACACCCTCACCCCGTCCGGCGTCGGTCGGGACACGCAGGACGCGACGTTCCAGCAGAACTACACCGCGCGCATCCCGATCGGACGCATGGCGGAGGCGACCGACTTCAACGGGGCCGCGGTCTTCCTGCTCTCGGACGCCTCGCGTTACATGACCGGAGCGAACCTCGTCGTGGACGGGGGGTGGACCGCATGGTGACCACGGCGGCGGACCTCGGGGTGCTGATGGCCGCGATCGCCACCCCCTACGACGCGGAGGGGGCGGTCGACACGCGGCTGCTCTCGACGCTCGTGGAGGACTATGTCTCCCGCGGGGTCGAGGGGATCTACTGCTGCGGGTCGTCGGGGGAGGGTCTCCTGCTGTCGGCGGATGAACGGACCGCGGTGGTGGAGACCGCCGTGCGCGCCGCCGCGGGGCGCATCCCCGTCGTCGCCCACGTCGGCGCGCTGTCGACGAGGGAGGCGATCGAGCTCGGACGGCGGGCGCAGCGCGCCGGCGCCTCCGCCCTCTCGATGATCCCGCCGATCTACTACTCCTTCGGCATCGAGGCCGTCCTCGACCACTACCGCGCGGTGCTGGACGCCGTGGATCTCCCGCTCATCGTCTACAACATCCCGCAGTTCACGGGTACCGAGTTCACGCTCGAGACGGCCGGAGAGCTGCTGGGTGACGACCGGGTGATCGGTCTCAAGCAGACTGCGCACAACATGTACGCCCTCGAACGCATGAAGGCGGCCTTCCCCGACAAGGCCTACATCAACGGCTTCGACGAGGTGTTCGTGCCAGCGCTCGCCGCCGGCGCCCGCGGGACCATCGGCACGACCGTCGGGCTGCAGGTCGAGCTCTTCCAGGCGGCGCGTCGTCTCCTCGACGCCGGAGACCTGGTCGGAGCCCAGCGGGTGCAGAGCCGGATCAACCATGTCATCGCCGAACTCGTGGCGATCGACGTCTTCCCTGCGGCGAAGTACCTCTCCGGTCGCAACGCGGGAGGTGCGGGAACGCTGGGCGACTGCCGCCGTCCGTTCCGGCCGCTCTCGGCCGAGGCACGGGGCCGACTGGATGCGCTCGGCGCGACGCTCGACGGGTTCCTCGCGGAGGTCTGAGAGGGCTGAAACCGGTTACAGTGGGTGCCCATGGCCACCATCTACGACGTCGCGCAGCGGGCCGGCGTCTCGCCGGCCACGGTCTCGCGCGTCTTCAACGGCACGAGCGTGTCGGCGGAGAAGGCGGCGGCCGTGCGGGCTGCGGCCGAGGAACTGCGTTTCACCCCGAACCGGACCGCGCGCACCCTGCGGACCCAGAGCTCCGAGGTCATCGCCCTGGTGATCCCGGACATCGAGAACCCGTACTTCACCGAGATGGCGCGCGGTGTGGAGGACGCCGCGTCCGAGGCGGGGTACTCCGTCGTGCTGTGCAACTCCGACGCCCAGGTCGAGAAGGAGGCGACGTACCTCCGGATCGCGATCGCCGAGAACATGTCGGGGGTGATCATCGCGACGGCGGATGAGCACTCGGATCTCGCTCCGGTGCGGGCGACGGGGCGGCCGGTGGTCGCCGTGGACCGTCGCACGGTCACTGACATCGACGGCGTGGTGATGGCCAACCGGGAGGCGGGAGCCGCAGCGACGCAGAGCCTGCTCGACGCCGGGTATCGGCGCATCGCGTATATCGGCGGCCCCGCGCACATCGACACCGCGGCCGAGCGGGCGGAAGGCTGGCGGGAAGCGCTCTCGGCGGTGGATTCCGATCACCAGCTCTCCTCGCTCCAGCGCTTCGCCACGTTCCGCGTCGACGGCGGGCGCGCGGCCATGGAGGAGCTCCTCGCGCTGCCGGAGCCGCCGGACGCGGTCGTCGCCGGGAACAACCTCATCGGCGTCGGCGCGATCCAGGTCCTCACGGAGCGCGGACTCACCCCGCCGGAGCTCGGCGTCGCGGTGATCGGGTCGCTGCCCTTCACGACGCTGTCGCCGTCCGCCGTCACCGTCGTCAGACTCCCCGCGCGCCTCATGGGTGTGACGGCGGCGCGGATGCTGCTGGATCGGATCAAGGGCGACGAGCAACCGGCCCGGACGATCGTCCTCTCCGGCGAGGTGCAGCGCGCGGCCGCGCGCGCCTGAACGCAGCGTCGCTACTGCGAGCGCCAGAATCGCGCCGCGAGGTTCGTCATCTCCTTGTCGAGATCGTCGACCTTCACCTCCAGTCGGTCGAGGCGGTGATCGAGGCCGTCCAGACGCGCGGTCATCTCGCCACGAAGGCCGATCATCTCGCCCCGCAGCCCGATCATCGCTCCGTGCAGCGCGCCCATGGCCGCGCGCAGGCCTCCGACCTCGCGCATCATCGCTGCGTGCAGCGCCGCCAACGCTCCGTGGAGTCCGCTGACCTCGTTCGTCATATCGGTGCGGAGGCCCGCGGTCTCGGTGGTCGTGTCGATGCGGAGGGTGCCGATCTCGGTCGTCATCTCGGTGCGGAGGCCGGAGATCTCGGTGGTCATATCGGTGCGGAGGCCGGAGATCTCGGTGGTCATGTCGGTGCGGAGGGTGCCGATCTCGGTGGTCATGTCGGTGCGGAGGGCGCCGATCTCACTGCGCAGTCGTGTGGTCTCGGTGGTCATCTCGGTGCGGAGGGTGCCGATCTCGGTGGTCATCTCGGTGCGGAGAGTGCCGATCTCCGTGGTCATCTCGGTGCGGAGGGTGCCGATCTCGCCGGTCATCTCCCCACGCAGTCCGCCGATCTCCGCACGGAGCACGCGGCCGAACTGCGTCGTCATGAGGGTCATGCCGCCGAGCATCGTCGTCACGAAGATGCCGATCAGCGTCCATACCTGCGGGTCGTTCAAGGGCATGCCTCCAGTCTCGATCGGAGGGGTCAGGATGTCACGGTATTCCGGTGCTGAACCGGCGTTTTTCCGGCCGTAGGCGAAGATTGTGGAGACACTCGATATCGGTCCTCGTGGTGCAGGAGCAGTCAGCTCCTTGCGTCTTGAAATCGATTTCGCGTAGCCTGGGTCCAGGCCTGCACGGCCCGTCGGGATCGAAGGAGAGACCATGCGCTGCACCCTCGGGGTGGACATCGGCACGTCCAGCAGCAAGGGCGTCATCGTGGACCCCGCCGGCACGATCCTCGCGACTGCGACCCGCGCGCACGACGTCTCCCGTCCGCAGTCCGGATGGGTCGAGATGGACGGCCGGATCTGGTGGGACGAGTTCGTCGAGCTGGCCACCGACCTTCTCGCCGCGGTCCCCGACGCGGAGGTCGTGGGGGTCGGAGTGAGCGGCATGGGCCCGTGCATCCTGCTCGCCGACGATGACGACGAGCCCGTGCGCCCCGCAATCCTCTACGGCGTGGACACCCGTTCCACCGCGCAGATCGAGCGCATGACGGCGGAGCTCGGCGTCGAGGAGATCACCCGCGTGGGCGGCTCGACCCTCACCTCGCAGGCCGGCGGGCCCAAGATCGCCTGGGTCGCCGAGGAGGAGCCGCAGGCCTGGCAGCGCGCGCGGCGGCTGTACATGCCCGCCTCCTGGCTGGCCCGAAAGCTCACCGGCGCCTACGTCCTCGACCACCAGTCCGCCAGCCAGGTCTCGCCGCTGTACGACATCGAGGGCGAGCAGTGGCACGACCCCTGGTGGCAGCGGTTCGCCGGGACGATCGAGCAGCCGCCGCTGCGCTGGGCCGGGGAGATCGCGGGCACGGTGACCGCCGCTGCAGCGGACCTGACCGGCCTGCCCGAGGGGACCCCGGTCATCACTGGCACCATCGACGCCTGGACCGAGGCGGTGAGCGTCGGCGCCCATGAGGTCGGCGACCTCATGCTGATGTACGGCACGACGATGTTCCTCGTCGCGACTGGGGAGCAGACACTCCGCACGCCCTCGATGTGGACGACGGCCGGCGCCTTCGCGGGCACGCGCAACCTCGCCGGTGGGTTGTCCACATCCGGAGCGCTCACCGCGTGGCTGAAGGACCTCTCCGGCGCCGACTACCCGGCGCTGCTCGCCGAGGCGGAGGAGTCGGGTCCCGGCGCGAACGGCCTGCTGATGCTGCCGTACTTCGCCGGTGAGCGCACCCCGATCCAGGATCCGGACGCCCGCGGCGTCATCGCCGGGCTCACTGTCCGGCACACCCGAGGAGACCTCTATCGCGCGGCCCTCGAGGCCACCGCGCTGGGCGTGCGCCACAACGTCGAGACCATGCGAGCCGCCGGCGCCGACATCCGCCGCATCGTGGCGGTCGGCGGCGGCACCCAGGGACGGCTGTGGCTGCAGATCGTCTCGGACATCACCGGGCTCGTGCAGGAGGTGCCGCAGACGACGATCGGCGCGAGCTACGGGGCCGCCTTCCTCGCGGCGACCGCCACGGCCGCCGACGGTGCCGCGCCCGCGATCGCCGACTGGAACCCCATCGCCGACACCGTCCGCCCGGACGAGGGTCTGCGCCCCTTCGCCGACGCCCTCTTCGACCGTTACGTGCGCCTGTACGACGGCTCGAAGGACGTCGTCCATGAACTCGCCGCCGCTCAGCGCGACGGATCCCCCACCCCCTCGACCCCGGAGAACTCATGACCGCCTACACCCTGCCCACCCCGGCATCCCGTCCGACCGCTGCGCCGAAGACCGCGTACCTGATCGCCTCCGGCGACCTGCGCGAGTCGGCCAACACGGCGGGCTGGCCCACCCAGGTCGAGCTCGAGGCCGGGGTCACCGGCGTGCTGAACGACCTCGGGTGGACGGTCGTCCGCGCCAATGAGGTCGACCCGGAGACCGGTCACGGGTTCATCTCCAGCCAGCGCATGGGCCTCGAGGTCTTCAAGAACATCCCCGTCGACGCGCCGCTCATCGTCGCCGAGGCCGTCTGGCAGTACTCGCACCACGTGCTCGCGGGCCTCCGCACGCACGAGGGCCCGATCCTCACGGTGGCGAACTTCGCGGGCGACTGGCCCGGCCTCGTCGGCCTCCTCGGCCTCAACGCGGGCCTGACGAAGATGGACAAGCCGTACGCGACGATCTGGTCGGTCGACTTCACCGACGACTGGTTCCGCGACGGCATCCGGGAGTGGACGGAGACCGGCGCCATCACCCACGATGCCTCCCATGTGCGTCCCCTCCCCGCACTGCCGGACAGCCCGGAGAAGCAGCTCGGTGAGGCCCTCGCCGCGGAGCTGCGCGCCGAGAAGGCCATCATCGGCGTCTTCGACGAAGGCTGCATGGGCATGTACAACGCCATCTTCGACGACGAGCTCCTCAACCAGACCGGCATCTACAAGGAACGCCTGTCGCAGTCGGCTCTCTACGCGGAGATGCTGAACGTGACCGAGGAGGAGGCCGACGCCGCCTACGACTGGCTGGTCGAGCGCGGCATGACCTTCCGGTACGGCGAGGACGCCGCGACCGAGCTCACCCGCGAGCAGGTGCAGTGGCAGCTGAAGATGTACATCGCCGCCCTCCGCATCGCCGACGACTTCGGCCTCGACGCGGTCGGCATCCAGTACCAGCAGGGCTTGAAGGATCTCGTCCCGGCGTCGGACCTGGCGGAGGGCATCCTGAACTCCACCGAGCGCCCGCCGGTGACCTCGCGCGACGGCTCCCGCGTGCTGCACGAGGGACGCGCGTTCCCGCACTTCAACGAGGCCGACGAGGGCGTCGCCGTCGATGCGCTCGTGACCGACCGCGTCTGGCGCGCGATGGGGCTCGTCCCCGACAACACCCTCCACGACGTCCGTTGGGGCGAGGACCACGACGGGCAGTTCGTGTGGGTGTACGAGATCTCCGGCTCGGTGCCGGCCTCCCACCTCGGCGGCTGGCAGAACGCGGAGGGCTGGCGCCAGGGGCACGTGTTCTTCCCCGCCGGCGGCGCCACGATCAACGGCGTCTCGAAGCCCGGCGAGGTCGTGCTCTCCCGGGTGTTCATCGCCGAGGGCGTCCTGCAGGCGGACATCTTCCGGGCGTCGGTCGTCGAGCTCCCGGCGGAGGAGACGCAGCGCCGGAAGGACGCCACGAACCCGGAGTGGCCGATCGCCCATGTGGTGCTGCACGGCATCTCGCGCGACCAGTTCATGGCGCGCCACAAGGCGAACCACGCGCAGCTCGTCTACGCGCCCGACGCCGAGACCGCGGACAAGGCGCTGATCGCGAAGGCCGCGATGTTCGACGGCATGGGCATCAAGGTCAACCTCGTCGGCGACGTGGCGATCTGAGGCGGTCCACCTCGTCCACGGTCATGCCTCCAGTCTGAGTCCGGGGGCTCAGGCTGTCACGGTATTCCGCAGCGGCAGGACCCCGAACACGGGACCTGTGGACGGGAGAGGCGGAACCGCGTGCGGTGCAGGAATAGGGCTCAGGCGGAGGGGCGGAGGTCGCTCGGCGGGCCGCTCAGCGCGCGCAGGGCGTAGAGGATCGTCGCGAGGTCGACGAGCTCCTGTACCAGCGCGCCGACGACCGCGGGGATGACGCCGGTCATCGCGACGACCATCAGCCCCACGCTCAGACCGATGCCGATCCAGATCGCGGTGAGGGCGACGCGGAGGGTATGCCGCCCGATCGCGACGGCATCGACCACCTTGGCGAGCGAATCCACGAGGATGACGACGTCGGCGGCGTCACCGGCGGCCGTCGCCCCCTTCGCACCCATCGCGATGCCGATGTCGGCCGCTGCCAGTACCGGGGCGTCGTTCACACCGTCGCCGACCATCAGCACGGGCCGTGGCTGCATCTCGGCGGCCAGGCGCACCTTCTCGGGCGGTAGGAGCTCGGCGTGGATCTCGTCGATCCCGACCTGCCGTCCGATCGACGCCGCGGTGGTCTCCACATCTCCGGTCAGCATCGCGAGCCGGTCGACCTCGTGCGTCCGCAGCCAGGAGATCACTGCTGGTGCCTCCGGACGGGCGGCATCGGCGAGGACCAGGACCCCCGCGAACCGTCCGTCCACGGCGACGTAGGCGGCGGCCTGTCCCGGCGCCAACTCCGCCCTGACGGTGTCCGGGGCGAGGGAGGCGACGTAGGCGGGCTTGCCCACCACGACCGCGCGGCCGCCGATCGTGGCGGAGACGCCGTTCGTCGCGGTCTCGCTCGCCTCCGTCGCCCCGTGCAGCTCCAGGCCTCGGGCGGAGGCGGCGCGACGGATGCCGTCGGCGAGCACGTGCGAGGAGTACTGCTCGGCCGAGGCGGCGTATCGCAGGATCTCATCCGCATCGAAGCCCGGTGCCGGTCGCACCTCGACGAGCTCCGGCCGCCCCTGGGTGAGCGTCCCGGTCTTGTCGAACGCGGCCGAGCGCACCCGCGCGATCTGCTCGATCACCGCACCGCTCTTCATGATGACGCCCGACTTCGCGGCCCGGGAGAGTCCGCCGAGGAAGGCGACGGGTGCGGCGATCAGCAGCGGACAGGGCGTCGCCAGCACGAGCACCTCGGCGAACCGCGTGGCGTCGCCGGAGAGCGCCCACGCCGTCCCCGCGAGCACGAGCGCGACGGCGGTGAACGGGATCGCGAACCGGTCGGCGAGACGCACGATGGGGGCGTGGGAGGACTCGGCCTGGGCGACCAGCGCCACGATCTGCTGGTACTGGCTGTCGGCACCGGTGCGCAGGGCGCGGAGACGGATGGCCCGGCTGCCGTTGATCGCACCGGACAGCACCTCGTCGCCCGCGCCGCGCGTCACGGGCAGGCTCTCGCCGGTGAGGGAGGACTCGTCGAACGATGCGCTGTCGGTGAGCAGTTCGCCGTCCACGGGGATGATCTCCGCCGGGCGCACGAGGAGGACGTCGCCCACGGCCACGTCGTCGACGGGCACCTCCCTCGCCTCGTCCGAGCCGGCGTCCTCGGGGTGGACGAGGACATGAGCGCTGCGCGGTGAGCGGTCGAGCAGCGCCGAGAGGTCGCGCTTCGCCCGGCGGCCCGCGAAGTCCTCCAGAGCCTCGCCGCCGGAGAGCATCAGGACGATGATGAGCGCCGCGATGTACTCGCCCACCGCGAGCGTCGCCACCATGGCGACGACGGCGAGGATGTCGAGCCCGACGTGGCCGCGGAGCACGTCGCGCACCATGCCGACGAGGGTCCACACCACCACCGCGGCCACGAAGACCGTGGCGACCCACCGGCCGATGGTCGCTTCGCCGGCGGCGTGCAGGACTCCGACCACGACGAAGACGATGACCGTCAGCGTGATGACCGGGTATCGCCAGAGGAGTCGGAGGGCGCGCATGCGTCCAGCATCGTCGGAATCGGTGCGCACCGCCAGCATCCGCCGCCGGTCGGGGGCACGGGTGCCGGTCAGCCCAGATCGAAGAGCTCGATCTGACGGAGCGTGACCGCGGCCTCTGCGCGCACCCGGACGGCCGACGTCACGACCCGCGCCTCCAGAGCGAACGGCGTCGTGCGGTCGGGCACCAGGACTTCGCCGTGGGTCGTGGCCACGGGCTGCCAGCACCCGTCGGCCCCCTCCACCTCCCAACGCAGGGCGTGGGCCTCGACATGCTCGCTGCTCGTGACGGTGACGTCGGTGAGGCCACGAGGCGCGGGGAACCGCCAGGCCACCCAGGACTGTGCGGGAAGGCGGACGCCCTCGTCGCCCTGCGGGTCGCCGTCGTCGAACAGGCGCCGCGGGTCGAGGACACCCGGGGAGGTGCGGACCTCTCCCTCGTCGCCGGTGAGGTCGGGGCGCCACGGCTCCCCGTCGAGCGCGTCCTCTCCGGACTCCAGCGCGCGCGCCGGGTCCGTGCCGAACACGAGCTCGAGCACCGCATCTCCCTGGAGGGCGTCGATCGGGAGGTCGGCGGTGGGCAGCCGGCGTCCGTCCAGTCGTGCCTCCTCCACCACGTGGGCTCCGGGGGAGCTCCGTCGCGAGCGGATGCGCAGCGACGAGCCGTCTCCGCGCGCGACCCGGATGTCGTCGGAGAGCGGCGACCCGATCCGCAGAGACCCCGCCGCGAGCTCCAGGGGATACAGGCCGAGCGCGGCCCAGAGCCACCAGGCGCTCATCTCCCCGTTGTCTTCGTCGCCGGGGAAGCCCTGGCCGATGTGGGCGCCCGCGAAGAGGCGGCGCGCGAGGCCGTGCACGAGGCCCGCGCTGTGCCACGGCCGGTCGCTGAAGGCGTACATGAAGGGGATGTGGTGGGCCGGCTGATTCGACAGGGCGCACATGCCCGACCGCTGGGCGCGGGCTTCGCGCTGCTCGTGAATGACCGTGCCGTAGGTGCCGCCGAAGCGCTCGTCGGCGGTCTCCGGCTCGGCGAAGAGGGCGTCGAGGTGCCGGCCGAGGCCCGCCCGGCCGCCGTGGAGCGCCGCGAGGCCCGGCCCGTCGTGCACCGTGCCGACCGACATGCCCCAGGCGTTCGTCTCGACGTTGTCCCCGCCCCAGACCCGAGGATCGAAATCCGGAGCGAACGAGCCGTCCGTCGCGCGACCGCGGAAGAACCCGGACACCGGGTCGAAGAGCACGCGCGCCGCGCGGGAGCGATTCGCGAAGTATCGCGCGAAGGCCCGGTAGCGCGCGACGTGGTCCGCCGCCGTCGCCGATGCCGCGAGCCGGGCGGCGAACCGGCCGAGGGCGGCGTCGCTCACGGCGTTCTCGATGCTCCAGCCCATCCCCTCCGGCACGTCGGACGGGATGAAGCCGAGGAAGCGCCCGCGGCCGATGCCCTTGCGGCCCCGTCGCGGATCGGGTCCCGGCTCGCACGCGTGACGCCACCCGCTCTCGAACGCCGTCTCCCGGTCGAAGGGCACGTCCCAACGCGCGGCGTCGGCGAAGATCTGGTCGCTCGAGGTGCCGACCATGCTGTCGACGTACCCGGGGGCGCTCCACCGCGCCATCCAGCCGCCGCGGCGAAACTGGGTCAGCTGCCCGTCCAGCAGGCGTCCGGCCAGCGCGGGGTCGAGGAGCGCGAGCGCGGGCCACTCGGTGCGGTACGTGTCCCAGTAGCCGTTGTTGGCGACGAGCTCGCCCTCCACGACCGGCGCTCCCGTGGTGGTCTCTCCGAAGGCGGTCCGGGGGGCGAACACGTCGGCGAACCGCCCTTCGGGCGCGTCCGCGGTGCCCGCGTTCTCCGCCGCCGTGTTCGGATACAGATGCATGCGGTGGAGTGCGGCGGCGATCCGGGCGCGCTGCTCCTCGTCGGCCAGGCCGCGGAACGGGCGCTCGGCCTCGGGGAGCGGGGGGATCGTCACGCGCCCGAGCAGGCGGTTCCACGCGGCAGCCGCGCGAGCGCGGAGCTCGTCGAAGGGGACGGCGGGAGGGGCCTCGAGGATGAGGCTGCGCCGAGCCTGCGCGACGGAGAGGAACGAGACCCCGATCCGCACCTCGACAGCGCCCACGGCGCGGACGAAGCCCGCGACCCGGGCACGCCCGTCGTCGTCCAGGGCACCGCGCGCGACGTCCGACGCGCTGTGCACGGTCCCGGCGAAGTAGCAGCGCGGCGCGTTCCCCCAGTCCTCGGGCCCCTCGGGGATCCATCCCTCGAAACCGGCGTCGGTGAAGGTGAGTCGGCCGTCGTCCGTGAGCTGGTCGATCACGAACCCCACGGCGGCACGCGGGTCCGCGCACCGCACGCGGAACGCGCCGGCATGCGAGGTCGCGGTCATCTCGACCTGCAGCTCGTCGCCGAGATCGGCGGCGTACTCGTGCGGGCGGGCGCGCTCGCTTCCCTCGACGATCCAGCGGCGCCGGGCCTTCCTGTCCGACCTCGGCGTCCCCCGGAACGGCATGAGCTGGAGCACCGAGCGATCGCCGATCCACGGGCTGGGCTGGTGCGAGAACTGCAGGGCTTCGAGGCGCCGCCCCTGCGGATCGTCGTGCACGAACGGACGATAGGGCCAGCGCGGGTCCGCCGCGTCGGTGGCGGGCGTGACGAAGGTGAAACCGTGCGGCAGGGCGACCGCGGGGATCGTGTTCCCGCGGGAGAAGCGGGGACCGGAGTGGGAGCCGCGCCGGGTGTCGACCCGCTCGACGGGTGGGAGGTCGCCGGGGCCAGGGCGCTCCTCGACGCGGACCTGGACGAAGCCGCTGACCTCGGTGGGCGCATCCGGCGTGGTCGCGAGATCGGCCGTGCCGAAGACGAGCTCGACCGTGCCCGTGCCCGTGCCGGTGTGCCCGACGGCGAGGGGCGCGAGGGCGACGCTGTCGGCGTTCCACTGCTCGGGCATGCTCCACCGGGCGGCGAACTGCCCCTCGGCTGTGAGCGGGAAGTCGTAGCGGTCGCGGACGGCGGCGATGTCGCTCAGCCGGCTGCCGTCGGCGCTCCGCACGTCGACGGCGACCGCGAGCGCGGCCCAGGGGGCGAGGGTCGCCGCGGGCCCGTCCGCGTAGAACGCCCAGTGCAGCACGGTGTCTGGGGTGAGGGCGATGCCGTCGAGGCCGGGGACATCGATCCGCTGCGCCCCGCGGGAGGGGTCGAATGTGTACGCGAAGACGACTCCGGGGAGCACCCCGGCGTGCGGGCGCGACGACGGAGGATCCGCGGGACCGGAGGCCGGGCGGAGCAGCGGCGCGTTCACCCCTTCAGCGCACCCTCCTGCACGCCCTTGAAGAAGAAGCGCTGCGTGAACGAGAACATGATGACGATGGGCACGAGCGCGATCATGGTGCCGGCGGCGATGAGTCGCGGATCGACCGAGAAGCTGCTGTTGAGGTAGGCCATGCCGACGGTCAGCGTGTACTTGGCCGGGTCGGAGAGCACGATGAGCGGCCAGAGGTAGTCGTCCCACGCGCCGATGAAGGCGAAGATCGCCACGACCGAGACCATGCCGCGGATGTTCGGCCACACGATGTGCCGGATGCGCTGCCACGTGGTCGCGCCGTCGACGGTGGCCGCGTCGAGCACGTCCTTCGGGATCATGCGGCACGCGGTGGCGACGAGCAGCACGTTCATGGCGCTGATCGCTCCGGGCAGGAACACGCCCCACAGGGTGTCGGCGAGCCCGAGAGCGCGGATGGTGAGGAAGTTGCTCGTCACGGTCACCTCGCCGGGGAACAGCAGCGTGGACAGCAGGATGCCCATGACGATCCACTTCCCGCGGAAGCGCATGCAGCCCAGGGCGTAGCCGGCGAACGTGGCCAGGATCACGTTGCTGAGCACGGTGCCGAGCGAGACGAGCAGCGAGTGCCAGGCGTAGAGGTAGACGGGGACGATGTCGGCGACCCTCGTGTAGTTCTGCAGCGTCGGATCGCGGGGGATGAGCTCGGGCGGGAAGGAGTAGATGTTCTCCTGCGGACCCTTGAACGACGTGGAGAGCTGCCAGACGAAGGGGCCGATCACGAGGAAGAGGACGAACAGCAGCAGCGCGTACCGGCCGATGAGTCCGCCGAGCGTGGGCGTGCTGAAGTCGCCGGAGCCGCGGCGCCGGAAGATGCGTTCGCGGGACGGTCGCGCGGAGTCCTGGGCCGGCGGAGCGCTCTCCACCGGGGGCGTCGTCAGAGTCGTCATGCGGAGACCTTCGCCTTCTTCTCGCGGTTCATGAACGCGATCGCCGCGAGCGGCACGAGCGTGAGGAGGAACAGCGCCACGCTGATCGCGGACGCGTAGCCGATGTTGCCGTTCAGGCCCGAGCCCACCTGGCGGATGAGCATCACGAGCGACATGTCGTAGCCACCGGGGCCGCCCGTGCTCTTGGAGAGCACGTCGAGCTCGGCGAACACCCGCATGGCGGACACCGCGATGAGGACGGCGATGAGGAGCATCGCCCCGCGCACCGACGGGATCGTGACGGAGAGGAAGCGGCGGAACGAGCTCGCACCGTCGAGCATGGCGGCCTCGTGCAGCTCCTTGCCCACGTTCCCCAGGGCGGCGAGGTACACCACCATGTAATAGCCGAGCCCCTTCCACACGGTCAGCAGGATCGCGCAGCCGAGCAGCAGCCAGCGGTCGACGAGGAAGGCCATCGGCTGATCGATGAGGCCGAGGAACTCCAGGGTCTGGTTGATGATGCCGCGGCTGTCGAACAGCCACGTCCAGATGAGGGCGACCACGACGACCGAGGCGATCACGGGGAAGTAGAAGGTGGTGCGGAAGAACGAGATGCCGGGGAGCTTCTTCTGCACGAGGAGGGCGAGGAGCAGGGGGAGGACCGTGAGCAGCGGCACACACACGACCACGTAGATGAGGCAGGTGGTCAGCGCGTTCCAGAACATCTCGTCGCCGAACATGCGCTCGTAGTTCGCGCCGCCGACGAACTCCGGGGTCCGCAGGGGGCGGGCGTCCGTGAAGCTGAGGACGACGGTGTTCAGGAACGGCCAGAGCGCGAACACCAGCACCCAGATCACGGCGGGGGCGAGGAGCAGCCACGGGGTGAACCACTTGTGGGATCTCATCGTCGACCTCCGCTGCCGGGTGCCGGTGTCCGCGCGCATGCTCACTGGTCCACGCGGTTCGCGTTGGCGTACTCGACGATCTTGTCGAGCTGCGTCTTGGCGTCGGCCTCGCCGTTCACGGCGAGAGCGATCTGCTGGGTCATGTAGGTGGCCATGTCCGAGGTCCACTGGAACGGCAGCGCCTTGGCGTCCTTCATCGCGCCGAACACGGTGTCGATCGCGGCGAGCTGCTTCTCGTCCGTGACCGAGGAGGCGATGTTCTCGACGACCTGGTCGCCGCCGTCGGCCGTGCCGGGGGCGGTGCCGACCGCGAGGGAGGAGAACGCGACCTGGTTCTCCTCGTTCGTCGCGAACTCGGCGAACGCGAGGGCCGCTTCCTTGTTGTCGGAGTCGGCGGAGACGTTGAGGCCCTGGACGTAGAGCGGGGCGACACCGAGGCGCGGGGTGGCGACGGTGTTCTCCAGCAGTGCCGGGGCGTCCTTCTGCAGATCGGTCGTGAAGCCGGTGCCGCCGGTCGTGAAGGCGACCTTCTCCTGGATGTAGGCCTCCGCGTTCCCGCCGTAGTCGCCGGTGAGGGCCTCGGCGGGCATCGCGCCCGCGGCGTACGCGTCGGCGTACTGCTCGATGATCGCGGCGGCCTCGTCGGTGTTGAAGTCGAACTCGCCCTCGTCGTTGATGACCTCCATGCCGGCGGCGGTGAAGGTGTCCAGCGCCGGGATCGAGGAGAGGAGCTGGACCTTGCCGCCGGACTCCGTGGCGACATCCTTCGCGAGGGTGAGCAGCTCGTCGACCGTCGTCGGGAGGTTTTCCTCGGTCACGCCGTACGGGGCGAGCTGGGCGAGGTTCCACCAGGACGCGTCGCTGGAGAGGTACCAGGGCAGGCCGTAGGTGCCCTCGACGCCGGGGTACTGACTGTAGGCGTCCCAGGCGCCCGCGTTGTAGGCCGTCTTCAGGTCCGGATCCGCGGTGTCGAGGTCGACGAGCTTCCCCGCCGCGACGAGGGGGTAGGCGATGTCGGGCGGTAGGTTGAGCACGTCCGGGAGGGTGTCGGCGTTGGCCTGGCTCAGGATCTTCTCCTGGTACCCGTCTCCCGGCTGGTCGAGCCAATCGACGGTCACATCCGGGTGCTCCTCCTCGAACGCGGCGATGAGGTCTTCGAAGTAGGGGGTGAACTTCTCGTTCTTCAGCGACCAGGTCTGGAACTGGATGGTTCCGCTGAGCTCGCCGGAGGTGTCGATGGGGCCGGCATCGTCGGAGGCGGCGCCCCCTCCGGTGCAGCTCACGAGCGCCAGGGCGCCGATCGTGAAGGTTGCCAGAGCGACAATGCGTGCGGGAACTTTCATCGTGCTTCTTCCTCGAGGCGGGCGATTCGGCGTGGTCCGACGAAGGGACTACAGCGCTTTAGCAGATGAAACCATCCGATCCCGCCGGTGTCAAGGCGTGCGCTATCGACGACGATGCTCAAGCGTTATAGTGGTGCGACATGTCCTCGCGGGAGGGCACGGTCCGAAAGGTGCACACATGACGCAGCGCGGCGCTCTCGACGCCCCTCTCCGCTTCGGGGCGAACTACACGCCGTCGAAGGACTGGATGCACTCCTGGCTCGACTTCACGCCGGACGACGTGCGTCGCGACTTCGCGGGCCTCGCCGCGCTCGGCCTCGACCACGTGCGCGTGTTCCCGCTCTGGACCGTCCTGCAGCCGAACCGCACCCTCATCCGCTCCCAGGCGGTCGACGACGTGCGCACCATGGTCGACATCGCCGCCGAGTTCGGGATGGACGCGAGCATCGATGTGATCCAGGGGCATCTGTCGAGCTTCGACTTCGTGCCCTCCTGGCTGTACACCTGGCACGACCGGAACATGTTCACCGATCCGAGCGCCCTGGACGGCCAGGCGCAGCTCGTGGAGCGGC
This sequence comes from Microbacterium sp. K36, assembly GCF_004794355.1. Lineage (NCBI taxonomy): Bacteria > Bacillati > Actinomycetota > Actinomycetes > Micrococcales > Microbacteriaceae > Microbacterium > Microbacterium sp. K36. Next base: position 25,208 of record NZ_SSDN01000100.1, read on the forward strand.
TGGCCGGCGCGCTGCGGGACGCCCCGAACTTCCTCGGGCTCACGCTCGGCAACGAGACGAACCAGTTCTCCGCGCACACCCACCCCTCGCCGTGGCCGGTCACGACGGATGAGGCGGGCGGCTGGATCGAGGCGCTGCTCGCCGCAGCGGACCGGGGTGCTCCGGGGTTGCCGCATGTGCACAGCGAGTACGACGCGGTCTGGTACATGGACGATCACGGGTTCACGCCGGCGCACGCCTCCCGGCTCGGCGCGATGACGACCATCCACTCCTGGATCTTCAACGGCACCGCCCAGCGCTACGGCGGCCGCTCGATCGCGGCCGACCGTCATGCGGAGTACCTCATCGAGCTCTCCCGCGCGTTCGCGACCGATCCCGCCCGTCCGATCTGGCTGCAGGAGGTCGGTGCTCCGTCGAACTGTCTCGACGAGGCCGAGATGCCCGGCTTCCTCGAGGCCACCGTGCGCTCCGCCCTCCGCACCGAGAACCTCTGGGGGGTGACCTGGTGGTGTTCGCACGACGTGAGCCGGGAGCTCGCCGACTTCCCGGAGCTGGAGTACTCGCTCGGGCTGATCGATCAGGACGGTGCGGCGAAGCCTCTCGGCCGCCGGTTCGCGGAGCTCATCCCCGAGCTGCGCACCCGCACCGCGGCTCCGGACCGCCCCGCGGCGATCGTCGTGGACGTCGACGAGCAGGAGGTGCCGGTGAGTCGCGCCGCCCTGAGTCCCGGCGGTGCGGTCTTCCAGGCCTGGGTCGACGCGTGCGCCGCGGGCGACGATCCTGCGCTGGTGACCTCCCGCACCGCACAGGACCCCGCGGCGCTGGAGGCACGCGGCATCCGCCGTCTCATCCACCCCGCCCCGTCCACGTCCGACGTGACGCGCTACGCCTCCGTCAACACCGTCGTCTGATTCTCCCCGTCTGAGTCGCCGAGACCCCGGGTTCTCGTCGAGACCCCGGGGTGAGTGCGTCGAAAGCCCGGGGTGTGGACGGGAAGGCGGGGGCTCAGCGGGGCGGAGGCGCCGTGCTCTCCCGGGCGGTGAGCACCGGGGTAGGGCCCTCGACGCTCGGCAGCGCGGTGCCGGCCTCGATCTGCTGCAGCAGGAGCGTGGCCGCCTGCTCCCCGAGCTCGAACGTGTCGCGGGTCATCGCGGTGATCGACGGGTTGATGAGGCCTGCGATCACCGAGTCGTCGAACGACGCGAGGGAGACGTCGCGGGGAACGGCCCTGCCCATCTCCTGCGCCACACGGAGGCCGGCGACGGCCATCACGTCGTTGTCGTAGACGATCGCGGTGGGGCGCTGGCGGCCGGAGAGCAGCGCGCGCGTCACGGCGGAGGCGCGGGCGGGGGAGAAGTCGGTCGTGATGACCTCGCCGGCGATGCCGTCCGCAGCCATCCGCTCCAGCACCTCGGCGCGCAGGCGGGTGTGCTCCAGCTCCGCCGGACCCGCGACGTAGGCGATGCGGGTGTGGCCGAGAGCCGCGAGGTAGGAGAAGAGCGTCTCCGCGACGGCGTCGTCGCCGATCCACACGCTGGGCACCGCGCCGTCCGGGGACGGCTTCGAGCCGATCATCACGGCGCGCGCGTCCAGGGCTGTGATGCGCTCGCCGCGGGGGTCGTCGTCGCGCGGGTCGATGAGGATGATGCCGTCGACCTGGTTCGACGAGCGCCACTGCCGATGCACCTCCATCTCCTCGTCGATGTCGGCGACGAGGCGGAGCTGCAGCCCGACCTTGCTCTCGGAGAGCCGGGACTCGATGCCGGCGATGAGGTCGGTGAAGAAGGCCTCGGAGCCGAGGGAGCGCGCCGGGCGGGCGAGGGCGAACCCGACCGCGTTGGCCCGGGCGCCGACGAGGGCGCGGGCGGCGGAACTCGGCTGCCAGTGGTGCTCCTCGATGATCGAGAGTATGCGCTGCCGCGTCTCCTCGCTCACGCCGGGGCGGCCGTTGAGGGCGAACGAGACGGCGCCGGGGGAGACGCCGGCCATGCGCGCGATGTCCGCGATCGTCACGCGTTTCCCCGGGGCCATAGGCATCACCCTACTTGATCGGTTTAGCCTCTCGAAAGCAGCGGAGAACGTGCCGTAGACTCCCGTGCTAGATCGTTTTAGTAGCACGCGCATCGAACCCCATCCCTCACCGTCGAGCCCGGAGAATTCCACCATGCATGACGACACCTCGCTCACCGTCGGCCGCGTCAAGCGGGTCCTCGAAGAGCGCATCCGCCCGGCGATCCACTCGGCCGCGGTTCCCCTCACGGTCGAGGCGCACCAGCTCCCCGGAGAGCCCCTCGCCCCGGCGGAGGGTCTGGCGCTCTCGTTCGCCCCGGCAGCGGTCGGCGAGCTCTGGGGTCCGGCCTGGGGGACGACGTGGTTCAAGCTCACCGGTCGGGTGCCCGCGGAGTGGGCGGGACGCCGGGTCGAGGCGCTCATCGACCTGGGCTTCGACGTGAACATGACGGGCTTCCAGTGCGAGGCCCTCGCGTACCGCCCCGACGGCACGCCGATCAAGAGCATCAACCCGCGCAACCAGTGGCTGCCGATCGTGGAGACCGCGGCGGGAGATGAGCCCGTCGAGCTCTACCTGGAGGGTGCGTCCAACCCTGTCCTCCTCGACTACCACCCCTTCCTGCCGACGCAGGAGGGCGACATCCTCACCTCCTCGAAGGAGCCGCTGTACCGGCTGCGGCGCCTCGACCTCGCGGTGTTCGAGCCCGAGGTGTTCGATCTGTCCCTCGACCTCGAGGTGCTGTTCGAGCTGCAGGCGGAGCTCCCCGCCACGTCGCCGCGCCGCATGCGCATCCTGCAGGCCCTGGACGACGCGCTCGACGTGCTCGACCTGCAGCACATCGTGGAGACCGCCGGCGACGCGCGGGCCCGGCTCGCGGACGTGCTCGCCGCTCCGGCCGAAGCGAGTGCGCACCGGATCTCGGCGGTCGGTCACGCGCACATCGACTCGGCCTGGCTGTGGCCGGTGCGCGAGACGATCCGCAAGGTCGCGCGCACGACCTCGTCCATGACCACGCTCATCGAGGAGCAGCCCGACTTCCAGTACGGCATGTCGAGCGCGCAGCAGTACGCCTGGATCAAGGAGCACCGCCCCGAGGTGTGGGAACGGGTCAAGGCCGCCGTCGCCGCCGGACGCTTCCTGCCGCTCGGTGGCATGTGGGTCGAGTCCGACACCGTCATGCCGACGGGAGAGTCGCTGGTGCGGCAGTTCTCGCACGGGCAGCGCTTCTTCGAGCGCGAGTTCGGCATCCGCTCGAAGGGCGTGTGGCTGCCGGACAGCTTCGGCTACTCGCCGGCCCTGCCGCAGCTGATGCGCCGTGCCGGGTTCGAGTGGTTCTTCACGCAGAAGATCTCGTGGAACCAGCAGAACGTCTTCCCGCACCACTCCTTCCTGTGGGAGGGCATCGACGGCTCGCAGGTGTTCACGCACTTCCCGTCGATGGACACCTACAACTCGCAGCTCAGCGGCATGGAGGTGGCGAAGGCCTCTCGGCAGTTCAAGGAGAACCGCCTCAGCTCGCGGTCGATCGCCCCGGTCGGCTGGGGTGACGGGGGCGGCGGCACGACGCGCGAGATGACCGGCAAGGCCGAGCGGCTGCGCGACCTCGAGGGCAGCGCGCAGGTGGTGTGGGAGCATCCCGACGCGTTCTTCGACGCCGCCAGGGCCGAGCTGCCGAACCCGGCCGTGTGGGTCGGCGAGCTCTACCTCGAGCTGCACCGCGGCACGCTCACGAGCCAGCACGCCACCAAGGCGCTGCACCGCTGGGCCGAGCACGCGCTGGTGGAGGCCGAGCTGTGGGCCGCGACCGACGCCGTGCGCACCGGCGCCGCGTACCCGCAGGCCGAGCTCGACCGGCTCTGGCAGGCCGTGCTGCTGCACGAGTTCCACGACATCCTGCCCGGCACCTCGATCGCGTGGGTGCACCGCGAGGCCGTCGCCGTGCTGTCCGACGTGCTGTCGGATGCGCGCGACATCGCCGACGCCGCACGCCGGTCGCTCGCCGGCGAGGGTGACCGTGAGCTGCGGTTCGAGCCGACCTCGGTGGGTCGTGGACGAGCGCTCGGCGCCTCGTGGGTTCCTGCGCCCGTCGCGGTGCCGGTCTCGCTCGCCGAGGACGACGGCGGATGGCGGATCGAGAACGAGCTCGTGTCCGTGCTCGTCTCGCGCGAGGGCCTGATCGTCTCCGCCGTCGACAAGGCCACGGGGCGGGAGACGGTCGCGCCCGGCACGGCCGCGAACCTGTTCCAGCTGCACCAGGACTTCCCGAACATGTGGGACGCCTGGGACATCGACCGGTACTACCGCAACAGCGTGGACGACCTCACGGCGGTCTCTTCCATCGAGGCATCACTCGTGAACGGTGTCGCGCAGATCGTCGTCGTGCGCCCGTTCTCGGAGTCGACCATCACGCAGACGATCCTCCTCGCGCCCGACTCGCGCACGGTGCTGCTGCGCAACGAGGTCGACTGGCACGAGACGGAGAAGCTGCTCAAGCTGGCGTTCCCGCTCGACATCCAGGCGTCGCACACCGAAGCCGAGACGCAGTTCGGCTACCAGGCGCGCGTCACCCACACGAACACCAGCTGGGAGGCGGCGAAGTTCGAGACCTCGATGCACCGCTTCGTGCTCGTGCGGGAGCAGGACTTCGGTGCCGCGCTCGTGAACGACTCGATCTACGGATACGACACGACGCGCGAGGTCGGCGAGGACGGGGTCACCACGACCGTGCGGCTCTCCCTGCTGCGGGCGCCGCGGTTCCCCGACCCGGATACGGACCACGGGCTCCATGAGATCGAGGTCGGCTTCGTGATCGGCGCCGACGCCGCGATCGCCACGGCCGAGGGTATCCGCCTCAACAGCCTGCCCACGGTGATCCGCGGGGCGCGCGAGGTCGAGCCGCTGGTGGAGGTGTCGGGCGAGGGGATCGTCGTGTCGGCCGTGAAGCTCGCCGACGACGGTTCCGGCGACGTCATCGTCCGGGTGTACGAGGCGCTCGGGCGCCGGGCGGTCGGCGAGCTCTCCGTAAGCTTCGACCACCGTGAGGTGCGCGAGGTGAGCCTCATCGAGGACGAGATCGAGGCGCCCCGTCTCGGTGGCGCCCTTCACCTCCGCCCCTTCGAGGTCCGCACCCTCCGCATCGCACGCTGAGCCCCCGGATCAGGCGAACGCGCGGGATCAGGAGGAACGCCCACGAAAGTGCCTGATCTCGCGTGTGTGGAATGTGCGCGGGCCCGGTGTGTCGGCCCGGCGATCGGACGCCGGCCCGCGGGATGGTGAGGATTCGAGGATGTGCACAGCATTGCCGTCGCCCTGCCGGCGCCGAGGAAGCTGTGAATGGTCACGCGGAGCGACGGCCTGGCGGCTGAAGAGCGGACAGCTCGCATGGGTTCGTGGATCGAGCGCGCCGGATCTGCGCCAGCTCGTCGAGGTGGGGCGCGCATGGCCCGCCGGGAAGGTACTCGGAGTGCGCGTCACCGATCTCGGAGAGAAAGGGGCACTGCTCGCCGCTAAGCCCGATGCCCTGTTCATGATCCTGCACTTCGACGGGTTCCCGGGACTGCTGGGTGCGCCTCGACGTCGTCCTGCGCGACTGCCTAGCGGAGATCATCACCGACGCCTGGCTGGTGCCGGCGGCCGCCAGGCTGTGGGGGACATCTCGAGGCGGCTACTTAGCCGGTTTTTTGCGAGCAAGCGCTATTCTTTCCGATGTGGAACCAATATTTGGCCGCAACGGCCGCCATGTTGGCTGGTTGCGTGGCGACGTCGTATTCGACGACCGGGGGCGGACAATTGGTTGGATTCGGGGAACGCAGGTGATCAATCGGCGCGGCCGGACCGTCGGTTTCGCGCGCGATGGGTTTCTGCGGGATCGTCGCGGTGACGCGACAGCATTTTATGGATCGCCCAGATCAGGACCGCTGGTTCCGATACGCGCGATTCCGCCAATTCCACCGATTGCAGAGATCCCTCCTGTAGCGCCAGTGCCAAACGTTGCGCCAGTTTGGCCCCTTCCGAGCCTTCGCTGGTCGGAGACCAGTTTTGGAGAACTATTTTCATGACCAGTGACATCGTTGTGAGCGAACGCCAGCTGGAGGCGCAGCATCCGGCGTCGCGCGGGCGGCCACTCGGATTCGCCTGTATGCCATTCGAAGTGCCTCTCACACGATCGCCCCAGGAATGGGTAAACGACGTCAGGCGCGGCCTCGAGCAGATGGCTACGGTGAGCAACATTCGAATCGATGTCGCTCCGGAACACCTACCCGAACCGCCCGATGACGGTGAAGATGACGGCGAGCCCGTTCATGACAACTACAGGGACAGCTTTTGGGTTGAGCCCGTGTTTGGCGCCATTGCGTTCGATGTCCACATTCCGGTGCGGTTGCAGAAAGACATCCTCGCGGACGGTGTCGTTATACGCCGTCGGGTCGGGGCGGAGCAATTCCGTGTGAGCACAGTCTACGGTTTCGAAGGGCCTTGCACATTTATCTGGGTGCTCGACGAAGTCGACCCAAGCGACGTAGATGTTTCCGGTGCGGTGATTCTCGTTCATCGATTCATGAGTAAGGAACTGGAGCGGGGGGCGACAGGCGTTCGCATGGCTCGCGTTGGGCCAAGCCCGTTTCACATGAACGCCGTGCTTTGCGCCGCTGGAGAGCCACAAGAAGAGGAGATCGCGGTTGTCCGTCTGGCGATGTATGGGTACGAGTCCGTCGAGTTCCGCTACGACCCAGACTTGTTCGACAGCATTGAGGAGGCGGCTGCCGCTCTCGAGGGGGCCCTTAGCAGCCAACTATGTCTGTATTACTGGCTTGTAAGGATGAAGAACCAACACGCGAAATCGATCGGGGACCTCGCGCAGAAGACGCAGAACCTAGTGAAGTTCCACTCGCAGGGAGGCGTCGGGGGATGGCTGACCCGTCTGTTTCGGACGTCAGGCGAAGCACGCAAACTGGGGCTGCTCGCGCTCGGAGCGCGCACGACGGAGGCCGAGCAGGCTCGTGGCGCGGCGGCCGCCATAAAGACAGTCCTGGCGCAATCAGACACTGTTCCGGCCTTCGAGCCTTACTTGCATGAACTCGCGGAGGTCGACAATGAGGCTTCGATTTCGAACGCGAGAGAAGTCGTGCAGTTCGTCGAAGCAGGGCGTCGGTCCGAGTTTGAAGTTCTCATGATTTCGGCCGCCACCGTGCTCGGAGGCGTCGCTGGAGGAGTCGTTGGTTTTATCGCAACGTCCGCCGCGGGCGGCACTTAACTCGAACATCCGGCTTGGCTGGGGGCATCACATTCTCAACCGGAGGATTGCATAGCGCTTTCGGCGCTATACAGGCGCGGTTCGTTCGTAGAAGGCTCGATGGGACGCGGGACCACGACCATCCCCCAAGAAAGGGAGAGCCGCCTTTTGTAGAACCTCATGATGATCTCAGTCGGCGCTCCCGTCGTCGCTCACGCGGGCGGGAGGCGGAGGACGTCGGGCGACTCGCCGCCGGTGAGGTCGTCGGCGATGCGGAGGCTGCGGGCCAGCTCGTCGAGCGCGCCGATGAGCGTGCCGAAGCGTTCGCGGTCGCTGCAGACGGCCGTCAGGGTCACCAGGTGCGTACCGGTGTCCCACGTGTAGGTCGCGAAAGGTGGCGCCGAAGGGGAAGGCGGAGTCGGGACCACGAGCTTCTCGCCGACGCCGAGCCGGGTCGGGAAAGAGGTCGTGTCGTCGTACTCCATCGGCATCGACGCGCGGGCGATCCGGATGTCGGGGGTCAGCGCCTGCACGGTCGCCATCGCCACGACGAGGTCGGGCTCCGCCTTCCACGTCCACGCGAGGACCCGGCCGTCGGCCTTCTTCATGAGCATCGGCGCGGCCTGGCTCATCGCCCAGGCTCCGAACCGCGAGCCGGGGCGCTCCGTCGCGCCGACCGCGGCGTTCACCTGGCCGAGCAGCATCCGGATCGCGGCCTTGCGATGCCGGCGTCCCCTCCACCCGAGCGAGTCCGTCACGGGGATCCACAGCTGGGGGTCGGCGTCGGCGTGCAGTCGCATGGCTTCACGGTATCGGCCGAGGCTGAAGGATGCCGGTATGGCTCGGCGTCGGGGACAGGGCCCTCGGGTAGAGTTGCCACCGCCCGACCAGGGCTTCTCCTTGGCCGCCACCCCGTTAGGCATCTCTGTGACCTCCTCCGACGATCCGATCGATGCGTCGCGCGACGCCACCGCCGTACAGCCCCGTCCGCTGAAGATCCTTCTCGGCTGCGACACGTTCGCCCCCGACATCAACGGCGCCGCCCGGTTCGCCGAGCGTCTCGCCGCCGGACTCGTGCAGCGCGGGCACGAGGTGCACGTCGTCGCCCCCAACCAGGCCTACCGTCGCACCGCGCCCCGCACCGAGGTCATCGAGGGGGAGCCGATGACGCTCCACCGCCTGCCCTCCGTGCGCTGGGCCCCGCACGACTGGCTGCGCTTCGTGTGGCCGTGGCGCTCCAAGCACTACGCCCGGAAGGCCCTCGACGCCGTGCAACCCGACGTCGTCCACATCCAGTCCCATATCGTGATCGGGCGCGGACTCGCGCGCATCGCGAAGCAGCGCGGCATCCCGGTCATCGCGACGAACCACGTCATGGCCGAGAACATCCTCGACCACACGACCATGCCGAAGTTCGTCGACGACATGGTGCTCAAGCTCGCCTGGGCCGACGCGAAGCGCACCTTCGACCTGACGCGGGCGATCACCACGCCCACGCGTCGGGCCGCCGACTTCCTGGAGAAGACGGTCGAGGTGCGCGGCGTCATCCCGGTGAGCTGCGGCATCGACCGCTCCCAGTACACCCCGGTCATCGCCCCGCGCGAGGAGAACCGGCTCGTGTTCGTGGGCCGGCTGACGGCGGAGAAGCAGGTCGAGGTCATCCTCAAGGCCATGACGAAGCTCGACCCGGCACTGAACACGACGTTCGACATCGTCGGAGGCGGAGACCAGCGCAAGCAGCTCGAGCACCTGACGGCACAGCTCGGGTTGTCGGACCGAGTCACCTTCCACGGCCGGACCACCGACGAGGAGCTGCGGGCGCTGCTGTCCCGTGCGAGCCTCTTCGTCATCGCGTCGATCGCCGAGCTGCAGTCCATCGCGACGATGGAGGCCATGGCATCGGCGCTGCCGATCGTCGCCGCAGACGCCGTCGCCCTGCCGCACCTCGTGCACGACGGCGAGAACGGTCACCTGTTCACGCCGGGAGACGTCGACGACCTCGCCGCGAAGCTCACCGCCGTCCTGACCGCCTCCCCCGGCGAGTACGAGCGGATGCAGAAGGCGTCGCTCGACGGCGTGGCCATCCACGACATCAACCGCACGCTCGACACCTTCGAGGCGCTGTACCGCGACGAGCCGCTGCCCGAGTGACGCGGATGCACGTCGTCTTCTTCGCCGATCAGCACCTCGACTCCCTCGGCGGGGCGCAGGTGTCGATGCGACTGCAGCGGACCTTCCTGGAGCGTGCCGGACACACCGTGACGGTCGTCGCGCCCCGTATGCATGCACGGCGTGACGACGCCGCCCCGTCCGAGGGTAACGTCGACCTCCCGTCGCTGCCGATCACCCTCGATCGGGAGTACGCGATGACCTGGCCGGGCCGGGCGACCGATCGGACCCTCGACCGCGCCATGGCGCACCGCCCGCCCGTCGATCTCGTGCACGTGCAGGCCGACTTCTGGGGCGCCTTCATCGGCCACCGCTTCGCCGCCCGGCACGGGCTCCCGGTCGTGCACACGATGCACAACCGCGTCGACGTGGGACTGGCCGCGGTCACCCCGCTGCACCGGCCCGCGCTCGCCGTGCTCAACCTGTGGCGCCGCGCCGCCCTCCGAGGCGTCGGCGTGCTGGTCGGCGGCAGCGACGGGTGGTCGTACCTCCGCGGGCTCGCGGCGGGTGCCGCCGCCGTGACGGCGCCTTCCGGGCATTTCGCGCGGCGCCTGGAGCAGAACGGCGTGGCGCGGACGGTCGATGTCGTGTGGAACGGCATCGACGACGACGTCCGGGCGCAGACCCTCGCGGCGGCCCCCATCGAACGGGCACCGGGGCGCCCGCGCTTCGTCTGGCTCGGGCGGATGAGTCCGGAGAAGCGCCTGCTCCCGTTCCTCCAGGCCTGGGTGGACGCGGGCATCGACGCAGAGCTCGAGGTGATCGGCGGCGGTGGACAGCGCGCCGCGGCCGCACGCATCGTCGCGGGGCGCACGGACGTGCGCTTCGCAGGCCGGCTCTCCTATGCGCAGACCCTGGAGCGGATCGCCGCCGCCGACGCGCTCGTGCAGACGTCCATCGGATTCGAGACCCAGGGGATGACGCCGTTCGAAGCGGCCACCCTCGGCACGCCCTCCGTCGTGTGCGACCCCGACATCGCTGCGGAACTCCAGGGCGGGCTCTGGGCGGTGCCGACGACGGACCCGGTCGCCCGCGGGCGAACCGTCGAGGCGCACCGGATCGAGGCCCTCGCCGCGACGCTGCGGCAGGCGGCCGCGGACATCGCGGACGGGACCGCGCCGCAGCCGGTGCCCGCCGTGGCGGAGGCCTTCCGGCAGTCGTCGCGGACGGCCGCCATGATCGAGGTCTACGAGCGGGTGCTCACCCGGTCCTGAGCGATCACAGGAACCCGTAGAAGTTCGACGAGAGCCAACTCAGCACGATCGTCAGCAGACCCGCGCCGGAGATGCCGACCGCGATCCCGGCGAGCAGTCGCGACCCCGGACGCCGGGCCGCGATGAGGCCGAGCACGAGCGCCGCTCCGTAGCCGAGGAACGTGAGGATGCCCGACCCTCCCTCGATCAGGCCGATCATGCTGTAGGTCCGGTCCGACATGTAGACGAACGGCCGCGCGAGAATCAGGAACACGTCGATCGCCAGCGTCACCAGTGCGACGATGAACGCCGCGCGGCCGAGGCCGTCGCCTGCTGCGCGGGGGCTCGGCGCCGCGGAGGGCGGGAAGCCGGCGGATCCGGGGGCGGCCGGGTACGACTGCGGGGCCGCCGTGGGGAAGGCTTGCGGGGCGGCGGTGGGGAAGACATGACCACCGCCGGGGGCGGGGGCGTACGGCGCTCCCGGTGCGGGAGCCTGCGCGCCGGGGTACTGCGGCTCCGCCGGGAGCGACGGAGGGGTCGGGGCCGCGGCCGGGTCGACGGCACCGTCGCGCGAGGGGGGTCCGGGCTGCTGGGGGTCGCTCATGACCCGAGCGTAGCCCTCGTCCCGGACAGTCGGGAGGTCAGCGGTAGACGTGGCCGGGGTCGGCCTGCGAGAGGGCGTCCTGTCCGGTGACGCGGCTCCAGTCGGTGGGGGTCGGGCGGTAGCCGTCGCGCCGCAGTTCGACGAAGGTGGCGACGACCGCCCAGATGACGAGGGCGAGGAGGAGGATGAGGAGTAGCATGGCAGAAAAGCTACGCGCGGTGTGATGCTGCCACGAGAGGCAGATCGGGCACTGTTCGTAGGAAAACTGCCATTCCGGGAGCTGAGATGAAGACCGTCGCGTGCGTGGTGCAGGACGGCTTCGCGCCGTTCGAGTTCGGAGTCGCCTGCGAGGCGTTCGGCTTGGACCGATCGGCCGACGGGGTGCCGAACTTCGACTTCCGCATCGTCGCCCCGCACCCCGGCGTCGTGCGCTCCAAGATCGGCTTCTCCATCAACGTGGAGCACGATCTCTCGTTCGCCGCCGAGGCCGATCTCGTGGTGTTCTGCCCGGTGCCGCGCGAGGTCTGGGGTGACATCGACCCGCTCCTCGTCGAGGTCGCTCGTGCGGCGGTGGCGCGCGGCGCCTGGGTCATGAGCGTGTGCAGCGGGTCGTTCATCCTCGCCGCGGCCGGAGTGCTGGACGGGCGGCGGGCGACGACGCACTGGATGTACGCGCACACGATGGCCGACATGTACCCCGCCGTCGACATCGATCCGGACGTGCTCTTCGTCCAGGACGGCCGCATCATCACCAGCGCGGGCACCGCCGCGGGCATCGACGCCTGCCTGCACCTGCTGCGACAGGAGCTCGGGGCGGAGATCACCAACCGGATCGCGCGTCGGATGGTGGTGCCGCCGCAGCGGGACGGGGGTCAGGCGCAGTTCATCGATCGCCCCATCCCGGTCGCGCCCACGGACTCGCTGGCCGCGGTGGCCGACTGGGCGGTGGAGAACCTCCGTGAGGAGCTGACGGTCGACCAGCTCGCCACGCGGGCGCTCATGTCGCCGCGGACCTTCGCGCGCCGCTTCAAGGCCGAGTACGGCGCGACCCCCGCCGCGTGGCTCGGTCGGCAGCGGATCATCCAGGCTCAGCGTCTCCTCGAGCGCACCGACCTCCCGCTCGAACACATCGCGACGGACTGCGGGTTCGGTTCCGCGGCCGTCCTCCGGCAGAACTTCGCCCGCGTGCTGGGTGTGACCCCCACCGCCTACCGCGCCCGCTTCTCCTGCGCCGACGCCCTCCCCGCCGCCTGACCCCCCCCTTCCGCCCCGTCCCGCCCCCTCATTCCAGCCTGCGGGATCAATTTCGTGCCCCGTTTCCACGCATCCGGCCCACTTTCCGTCCCGCCTCGGTCCCCCCTACCCGCCCCCGCCCCCGCAGTCGTGCGGGATCGAAAACGTGCGCGAGCGCCCCGCGTCCGGGGCGTTTTCCGTCCCGCTTCTGCCCGTCGGCCTCGCGACCGTCCCCCGCTGTCGTGCGGGATCAAGAACGCGCGGCACCGTGCCCCACCCGGAGCGTTTGCCGTCCCGCATCAGGCCGAACGGTCCCGCGACAGGCCCCGGCATTCTGGTCCAGCCCCGCCCGGCGGGCATCGCCCCCCAAGCTCCGCAGCGGATCTCGTCCAACCGAGGGGTCGGTCGCCCGCATCGGTGCGGGATCAGAAAGGTCCCGCGGGATGGGCGGTGTGGTGCGTTTTCGATCCTGGGCGGGAAGCGGCGGGGCGGGCGGGATCAGAAAGGGGCCGCAGGCGGAGGGCGGGGGTGCTGTTTTCATCCCGCGGCGCGAGAGGGGCGGGTGGAGGGGGAGGCGGAGCGGGTCAGAGCCAGTGGGCGGGGGAGGGGAGGGTGACGTCGCGGACGTCGACCCCGGCGGGCGTGACCGTGGCGACCGCGTAGAGGAGGGACTGCGTCGGGTACCCGTGCGGGCGGTTGTCGCGGATGATGGCGCGGTCGTCTTCCGGGGGCAGGGTCGCCGAGGACCCGAGGAGCGCGGTCCACTCGGCCGCCCAGTCGGCGCTCGCTGCGGCGGGCCCCAGTGCGCGGAACTCCGGGAGCCAGGCGGCGATGCGCGGGGTCTCCTCGTCGTCGAGGTCGTCGTGGGCGATCATGTGGGTCCCGGGCTCGATCGGGGTCTCCCGCAGCTCGGCGCCGTCCCAGGAGAGCACCCTGGCGCCGTCCGGACCGACCTCGAGCAGATTGAAGCCGTGCATCGGCGGGGCTCCCTGCGGGGAGCGACCGGTGACCGCGGCGAGCGGAAGGGTACCGCGGGAGACGGCCGCAGTCGCGGAGAGGCCCTGCGAATCGGCGCGGTTGAGGAGCACGGCGAGGCGTCGTTCGGTGGGGTTCACGGCGAGCCAGGCCCCACCGGCACGGCGGTCGCGGATGCCGATCACCCCCGGATACTCCTCGGGCCACCACTCGCCCAGGGCGTCCCACTCCCGGGCCGGGTCCTCGTCGCGGACGGCCAGCAGCCGCGCGGATCCCGCAGCCTCGACATCGATCACCACCGTGCACACGCCTCCGAGTCTAGGTCGAGGTCGGCCGAGGTGGCCGGGGTCGTGGACGAATCCGTGCACGACGACCCGGGCGTCCGCACCCTGGGGCAGAATCGAGGCGTGAACATCGTCGTCGGAGTCACGGGCGGCATCGCCGCGTACAAGACGGTGCACCTCGTGCGCCTGCTCACCAAGGCCGGTCATGATGTGACCGTCGTGCCCACGGAGGATGCGCTGCGCTTCGTGGGTCTGCCGACGTGGGAGGCGCTGAGCCGGCACCCGGTGACGACGAGCGTGCATGAGGACGTCGCCCGCGTCCGGCACGTCGCCCTGGGGCAGGGGGCGGACCTCGTCGTGATCGCCCCGGCCACGGCGAACTCCCTCGCGAAGATGGCCGCGGGTCTCGCCGACGACCTCCTCGGCACGACGCTGCTCGCGACCGAGGCGCCGGTGCTCGTCGCCCCCGCGATGCACGCGGAGATGTGGCGGAACCCCGCCACGCAGGCGAACATGGCGACGCTCCGGGACCGCGGCGTGCACGTGGTCGGCCCCGCCGACGGCGAACTGGCCGGCGGCGACAGCGGCCCCGGTCGCATGGTCGAGCCGGAGGAGATCCTTGCCGCAGCCCAGGCGCTGATGACGCCGGGCGACCTCGCGGGCGTGCGGGTCGTCGTCTCGGCGGGCGGCACGCGGGAGCCCATCGATCCGGTGCGCTTCCTCGGCAACCGGAGCAGCGGGCGCCAGGGAGTCGCGCTCGCGGCGGAGGCGGCGGCGCGCGGCGCGGAGGTGACGCTCCTCGCGGCGAACGTCGCCGGGGACGTGCTCGCGGAGGCCCGCCACCCGAAGATCCGGATCGTCCGGGTCGGCACGGCTGCCGAGCTGTCCGCGGCGATGAAGGAGGAGGCGGCGACGGCCGAAGTCGTGCTGATGGCGGCGGCGGTGGCCGACTACCGCCCGGTCGAGGTCTCCGCCCGGAAGCTCACCAAGGACCGCGGCGGCGTCGGCACGATCGAACTCGTCGAGAACGAGGACATCGTCGCCGCGCTCGTCGGCACCCGGCGGGAAGGGCAGCTCATCGTGGCGTTCGCGGCGGAGACCCCGGAGGACGAGGCCGAGCTGCTCGCGCGCGCCCGCGGCAAGCAGGAGCGCAAGGGGGTCGACCTCCTGGTGGTGAACGAGGTCGGCTGGGAGCAGGGTTTCGAGCGTGGCGAGAACGCCGTGCACATCCTCGGTCGCGGAGGAGCCCTGGCACGGACCGCGGCCGGGACCAAGCGCGAGGTGGCGGCGGCCGTCTGGGACGAGGTCGCCCGCGAGAGGTGAGAGGTGGTGGAGCCGCGCACCGCCGAATGCTAAACTTGAGTCAACCAAACTCAACTTTCAGAAGGAGCATCTCCAGGAGGAGCGCATGACCACCCCGCAGACCGGATCCCCGAACCAGGAACAGCAGTCCGCCCTCGAGCAGTTCGGCATCAACCTGACCGACCGTGCCCGCGAGGGCAAGCTCGACCCCGTCATCGGACGGGACAGTGAGATCCGGCGCGTCAGCCAGGTGCTCACCCGCCGCACCAAGAACAACCCGGTGCTGATCGGTGAGCCCGGCGTCGGCAAGACCGCGGTGGTCGAAGGCCTCGCGCAGCGCATCGTCGCAGGCGACGTCGCCGAGTCCCTCAAGGACAAGGAGCTCGTCTCGCTCGACATCTCCGCGCTCGTCGCGGGCGCCATGTACCGCGGCCAGTTCGAGGAGCGCCTGAAGCAGGTGCTCAAGGAGATCACCGAGTCGGACGGCCGGATCATCACGTTCATCGACGAGCTGCACGTGCTCATGGGCGCGGGCGGGGGCGAGGGGTCGGTCGCGGCTTCGAACATGCTCAAGCCGATGCTGGCCCGCGGCGAGCTGCGGCTCATCGGCGCCACCACCCTCAACGAGTACCGCGAGTTCATCGAGAAGGACGCCGCCCTCGAGCGGCGCTTCCAGCAGGTGTACGTGGGCGAGCCGACGGTCGAGGACACGATCGCGATCCTCCGCGGACTCAAGGGGCGTTACGAGGCGCACCACGGGGTGACCATCTCCGACAGCGCGCTCGTGGCCGCGGCCTCGCTCTCCAACCGCTACCTGCCCGCGCGGCAGCTGCCGGACAAGGCCATCGACCTGATCGACGAGTCGATGTCGCGTCTGAAGATGGAGATCGACTCGTCTCCCGTCGAGATCGACCAGCTCAAGCGTCAGGTCGACCGGCTGAAGCTGGAGGAGCTCGCGCTCAAGCGGGAGAAGGACGCCGCGTCCAAGGAGCGCCTCGGAACCCTCCGCGAGCACCTCGTCGAGCTCGAGAAGGAGCTCGCCGGACTCGAGGCCCGATGGGCGCGGGAGCGGCAGGGCCTGAACCGGGTCGGGGAGCTGAAGAAGCAGCTCGACGACGCGATCACCCAGCGCGACCTCGCCATGCGCAACGCCGACTACACGAAGGCGTCGAAGCTCGAGTACGAGACGATCAAGCGCCTGGAGCGCGACATCGCCGAAGCCGAGCAGGCCGAGGCCACCGCCTCGAGCGAACCGCGCATGGTGAACGAGCAGGTCACCGAGGAGGACATCGCGGCCGTGATCGCGGCCTGGACCGGCATTCCGGTCGGGCGGCTGCTGCAGGGGGAGAGCGAGAAGCTGCTCCACCTGGAGAACGAGCTCGGCAAGCGACTCATCGGCCAGAAGGACGCCGTCAAGGCGGTGTCCGACGCGGTGCGCCGCTCGCGCGCGGGGATCAGCGATCCCGGTCGGCCGACCGGATCGTTCCTGTTCCTCGGACCGACCGGTGTCGGCAAGACGGAGCTGGCCAAGGCGCTCGCGCAGTTCCTCTTCGACGACGAGCACGCCATGGTGCGCATCGACATGTCGGAGTACGGCGAGAAGCACTCGGTCTCCCGGCTCGTCGGGGCCCCTCCCGGGTACGTCGGCTACGAGCAGGGCGGTCAGCTCACCGAGGCCGTGCGGCGCCGTCCGTACAGCGTGATCCTGCTCGACGAGGTCGAGAAGGCGCACCCCGAGGTGTTCGACGTGCTGCTGCAGGTGCTCGACGACGGGCGGCTGACCGACGGACAGGGGCGCACGGTCGACTTCTCGAACGTGATCCTCATCCTGACCTCCAACCTGGGCTCGCCGATCCTCATCGACCCCGTGCTCTCCGTGGAGGAGAAGCGGGAGCAGGTGATGGCGCTCGTGCGCCAGGCGTTCCGGCCGGAGTTCCTGAACCGTCTCGACGACATCGTGATGTTCCAGGCCCTCACCGAAGACGACCTCGCGCAGATCGTGGAGCTGTCGGTCGATCAGCTGCACGACCGGCTGCGCGACCGTCGGCTCACGCTCGCGGTCACTCCCGGGGCGCGGTCGTGGCTGGCCGAGCGCGGGTACGACCCGGTGTTCGGCGCCCGCCCGCTGCGTCGCCTCATCCAGACCGAGGTGCAGAACAAGCTGGCGACCGCCCTCCTCTCGGGTGGCGTGCACGACGGCGACACCGTCCGGGTGGACGTGGCGGCCGACGGCACGGGCCTCGTGCTCACCGCGACGACCCCCGAGCCGGAGGTCGAGGACGACGACGTGATCGAGGCCGAGCTGCTCGACGACTGATCGGGATCGGCACACACGAAAGGCCCGGTAGGCGTGACGCCTACCGGGCCTTTCGTGTGTCGCTGCTCAGGCGCTGAGGACGACCGTCTCCGCGATCGGACGGCGCACGCGCGGGGCGACCTCGCGCTCCTGCAGCACCTCCGGCAGAGCCTCGATGTTGCCGAACTCGCCGACGGCGATGACGGTGGCGGGGGTGAAGCGGGGCTCCAGGTCGGCGAACTCGCGGACGACCTCGGGGTCGAAGCCGCTCATCTGGTGCACGACGAGGCCGTCGTGGTGGGCCTGCACGGAGAAGTGCGCCACGGCCTGGCCGAGGTCGTAGAACGCGTGGCTGATCGGCGTGCCGTCGGCGGTCGCGGTCTCGGCGATCGCGACGACGAGCACGGCCGCGTTGCCGGCCCAGGCCTGGTTGAAGCCCATGAGCGCGTCGACGATCTGGGCGTGCAGCGCGGTGCCGCGGCGGGCGACGATGAAGCGCCAGGGCTGGATGTTGTTGGCGGAGGGGCTCCAGCGGGCGGCCTCGAGAGCGGTGGCGAGCTTGGCCTCGTCGATCGGGTGCTGCGCGTCGTAGGCGCGGGGGCTCCAGCGGCCGGCGAGGACGTCGAGGACGGGGTGCTCGGTCGGGGCGGTGCGGTCGATGACGGGAGTGCTCACGGAAGTGCCTTTCGGACGGAGGGGATCGGACGCCGTCGTCCGGGTACACGGGGGATGAACCGATGCATGTGCATGCATATTCCCGGAGGTCGGTTCGCGTCAGTCCAGGAGGTTGCGGGAGGCGGCGTCGGCGAGCGCGGCGCGGACGGCGCGGATCGACGGGGCGTCCGCGGAGACCCGACGCGCGGAGGAGAAGATCTCCCGGCGCGGTTCGTGCGGGAGCGGGGCGAGGTCGACCGTCGGGGTATCGCCGGCCCACACGAGCTCGGGGAGCAGCCCGACCGCGAGTCCCGCGTGGATGAGCCGGACGTGCGCGGTGAGGTCGGCGAGCTCGAAGCGCACGTCGGGCTCGAACCCGGCGGTGCGGCAGAGCTGCTCGGCCCACGCGCGGGAGGCGGTCCCCGCGGGTTCGAGCACCCACGGCTCGGCGCGGGTCGCCCACAGGGCCGCGACGGGATCGGCGGATTCCGACGCTCCCGGACGCCGGGCGAGGGCGATGGCGTCGTGGGCGAGCACCACGCGGTCGAGGTCGGCGTGGATGGGGCGCGTGTGGCCCGGATACTGCTCCGCGAGGATGAGGTCGTAGTCGCGGCTGGAGACGCCCACCAGCCCGGACTCGGGGTCGCGCTCGGTCACCTCGACGCGCAGGGCGGGGTGGCGCGCGCCGAGGGCTGCAAGCGCGCGGGGCAGCAGGGAGTGCGCGGTGGACTGGAACACCGCGAGGCGCACGGTGCCGGTCACCTCGGTGAGCGACTCGGCGACGGCGACCTGGGCGTGCTCGAGCTGATCGAGGATCCCGATGGCCTCGGCCACCAGGACGTTCCCCTGCGGCGTGAACTGCACGCCGCGACCGACCCGACGCAGCAGCGGCACCCCGACATCACGCTCCAGCGCGGCGAGCTGCTGGGACACGGTGGCCTTGCTGTAGGACAGCGCATCCGCCACGGCGGAGAGGGTCCCACGACGCGACAGCTCCACGAGCAGACGCAGGCGATGGACGTCGAGCACGGCGGTTCCGATCGTTCGGGAAGAGTGAACAGAATCCACTCGAATCGGTTGATAGACGGAGCCTACCGACCGGCTGGACAATGATCCAGCCGCACACGACACCCGGGTGTGCGAGGCCGAGGAAGGTACCCCGCTTCATGACCGTCATCGACGACACCACCCCCCGCACCGAAGAGGTCGCCGCGCTCGTGCAGCGCTGGCTCGCCGAAAGCGAGACCCACCCGGTCGAGCCGGCCGCGCAGCGCCTGTCCGAAGTGCTCAAGGATCCGAACGGCCTCGCCTTCACGGTCGGCTTCGTCGACGGCGTCATGCGTCCGGAGGATCTGCGGGTCGCCGGCCGCAAGCTCGCCGAGCTGTCCGACATCACGCCCACGCTGCTGCCCGGCTACCTCCGTGCCGCCATCAAGGCCGGCGGGTTCTGGGCGCCGAAGCTCCCGAACGTCGTCGTCCCGATCTCGCGGCGCGTGCTGCGGGCCATGGTGGGCCACCTCGTGCTCGACGCCACGCCGTCCAAGCTCGGCCCCGCGATCGCCAAGCTCCGCAAGACCGGCAATCGTCTGAACCTGAACCTCCTCGGCGAGGCCGTGCTCGGCGAGCGCGAGGCGGGCCGCCGACTGCAGGGCACGTACGACTTCCTCGCCCGTCCGGACGTCGACTACGTCTCGATCAAGGTCTCGAGCGTCGTCAGCCAGCTCTCCATGTGGTCGTTCGACGAGGCCGTCGCCGACGTCGTCGAGAAGCTCACCCCGCTGTACCGGCTCGCGGCGAAGGCCGAGGCCAAGGGCGCCCGCACCGGGACCCAGAAGTTCATCAACCTCGACATGGAGGAGTACCGCGATCTCGACCTCACGATCGCGGCCTTCACGAGCATCCTCGACCAGCCGGGCCTGGAGGACCTCGAGGCGGGCATCGTGCTGCAGGCGTACCTCCCGGACGCGCTCGGCGCCATGCAGCGGCTCCAGGAGTGGGCCGCCGCACGCCGCGCCAAGGGCGGAGCCCCGATCAAGGTGCGCGTGGTCAAGGGCGCGAACCTCGCGATGGAGGAGGTCGACGCGAAGGTGCACGGCTGGCCGCTCGCGACCTACGGCACCAAGCAGGACTCCGACACGAACTACAAGCGCGTGCTCGACTGGGCGATGACCCCCGAGCGGCTCGACGCCGTCCGCATCGGCGTCGCCGGTCACAACCTCTTCGACATCGCCTACACCTGGCTGCTCGCGAAGGCCCGTGGCGTGACCGAGGCCGTGGAGTACGAGATGCTGCTCGGCATGGCGACCGGGCAGGCCGAGGCCGTCCGCAAGGACGTCGGCCGCCTCCTCCTCTACACGCCGGTCGTGAACCCGGCGGAGTTCGACGTCGCGATCGCGTATCTCGTGCGGCGCCTCGAGGAGAACGCGAGCCCCGAGAACTTCATGTCGGCCGTGTTCGAGCTGGCCTCGAACCCGACCCTGCTCACCCGCGAGCGGGAGCGCTTCGAGCGCTCGCTCGCCGCGCTCGTCGCCGACCCGTCGGTGCCGGGCCCGAACCGCACGCAGGACCGCACGGCTCCGCGCCCCGAGAACACCACGGACGGCTTCGCGAACGAGCCCGACACCGATCCCGCGCTCGCCGCGAACCGCGCGTGGGGTCGGGAGATCCTGCACCGCTCGGTCTCCTCGACGCTCGGCCGGGACGCGATCACCGCCGCGCGCATCGAGACCGACGCCGAGCTGGACGCCGTGTTCGCCGCCGCCACCTCCGCCGCCGGGAAATGGGCGGCGCTCCCCGCCGCCGAGCGCGCCGCCGTCCTGCACCGTGCGGGCGACGAGCTGGCCGCCCGCCGCGGCGAGCTGCTGGAGATCATGGCGCACGAGGCCGGCAAGACCATCGCCGAGGCCGACCCCGAGGTCAGCGAGGCGATCGACTTCGCGCACTACTACGCCGAGCGCGCGAAGGACCTCGAGACCATCCCCGGCGCGGAGTTCGTGCCGTCGAAGGTGACCGTGGTCACGCCGCCGTGGAACTTCCCCGTGGCGATCCCCGCCGGCGGTGTGCTCGCCGGCCTCGCCTCCGGATCCGGAGTGATCATCAAGCCCGCGAAGCTCACCCAGCGGTGCGGTGCCGTGATGGTCGAGGCGCTGTGGGCCGCGGGCGTCCCGCGCGATCTGCTCGCCCTCGTCGACCTCGCCTCCCGCGACCTCGGCACCCGACTGGTCGCGAGCCCCCAGGTCGACCGGGTCATCCTCACCGGGGCCTACGAGACCGCGCAGCTCTTCCGCTCCTTCCGGGCCGACCTGCCGCTGCTGGCCGAGACGAGCGGCAAGAACGCCATCATCGTGACGCCGTCGGCCGACCTCGACCTCGCGGCCGCCGACGTCGCCCGCAGCGCGTTCGGCCACGCCGGGCAGAAGTGCTCGGCCGCGTCGCTGGCGATCCTCGTCGGGTCGGTGGCCGACTCGAAGCGCTTCGAGCGGCAGCTCGTGGACGCGGTCACCTCGATGCGCGTCGGGCTGCCCGATGACCCCGCCACGCAGATGGGGCCGATCATCGAGCCCGCGAACGGCAAGCTCCTCACCGCGCTCACCACGCTCGACAAGGGCGAGCGCTGGCTCGTGGAGCCCCGGAAGCTCGACGACGAGGGGAAGCAGTGGACCCCGGGGGTGAAGACCGGCGTGCGCGAGGGCTCGTACTTCCACCTGACCGAGTTCTTCGGACCCGTGCTCGGCATCATGCACGCGAAGGACCTCGACGAGGCCATCCGGCTGCAGAACGCCGTCGACTACGGCCTCACCGCGGGGCTGCACTCGCTGGACTCCGCCGAGGTCGCGACCTGGCTGGACCGCGTCGAGGCCGGCAACCTGTACGTGAACCGGGGCATCACCGGCGCCATCGTGCAGCGTCAGCCGTTCGGCGGCTGGAAGCGCTCGGCCGTGGGCGCCGGAGCCAAGGCCGGCGGCCCCAACTACCTCTTCGGTCTCGGTGAGTGGCGTGCGGGCGAGCTGCCCGCCGCGGCTCCGGGGGCGGCGGTGACCCCCGCCGTGACCGGGCTGCTGGAGGCGGCCGCGCCCGAGCTCGACCCCGTGGGCATCGAGTGGCTGCACCGTGCCGCGGCCGCCGATGAGCGCGCGTGGATCGACGAGTTCGGCGCCGTGAGTGACAAGTCCGGACTCGGGGTCGAGCGCAACGTGTTCCGGTACCGTCCGGTGGCCGTCGATGTGCGTATCGCCGAGGACGCGCCGTTGGCCGAGGGGGTCCGCGTGCTCGCCGCTGCCCTGCGCAGCGGCAGTCCGTTCACCGTGTCGGCCGCGTCGCTGCCGTCCCGCGTGGAGAAGGCGCTCAAGGCCCAGGGCGTGTCCGTGAAGACCGAGTCCGACGCCGCGTGGACCAAGCGCTACGCGAAGGGCGCCCCGTCGTGGCAGCGGGTGCGGCTCGTCGGTGGCGATGCCGCCGCGCTGCACACGGCCCTCGACGGCAGCCCCGACGTCGCGGTGTGGTCGCACGCCGTGACCGGAGCGGGCCGGGTGGAGATGCTCCCGTTCCTGCACGAGCAGGCCGTGTCGATCACCAACCACCGCTTCGGCAACCCCACCACGCTCTCCGAGGGCCTCCTCTGACGCCGAGACCCCGGGTACACGTCGAGACCCCCTGCTGCACGCGCGTGCAGCAGGGGGTCTCGACGCGAAAGCGGGGTCTCGGGATCAGCCGCGCAGCGCCTCCACGAGCTTCACGCGCGAGCCCATCCGGAGCAGGGAGTTCTCGTAGATCTTCGCGCCGACGACGATCGCCGCGACGCAGCTCGCCAGGAGGATCGCGAGGCTCAGGAGAGGCTCCCACCACTGCGCCTCCCCGACGAAGAGACGCATCGGCATGCCGACCGGAGCCGAGAACGGCACGTACGACATGATCGTCAGCACCAGCGGGTTGTCGTTGAATACGATCACCAGCACGTACGGCGCCATGATGAGCATCGTGATGGGGGTCGTCGTCGAGCCGATGTCCTCCTGCCGGGAGACCATGGAGGCCGCCGCCGCGAACATCGCCGCGAGCAGGATGAATCCGAACAGGAAGAACACCGCGAACCAGATGATGGGGGCGCCGAGGGTGGTCAGCACCTCCCGCTGACCCGTCACGATGAGGCCGATCGTGGCGACGGCCGCGAGGGCGAGGATCTGCCCCATCGCGAGCACCGTGTTGCCGATCACCTTTCCGGCGAGCAGCGTGCGCGCGGGGATCGCCGACAGCAGCACCTCCACGACCCTGGTCTGCTTCTCCTCGACCACGCTCTGCGCGATGGTGCCGCCGAAGGTCGCCGCGGCCATCATGAAGACGAGCCCGAACGCGATCGCGATGAAGTAGCGCAGCAGCGGGTTGGTGGTGACCGGTTCGAGGATCACGACCTCGGGGGACAGCGACAGCGCGGACACGAGCGATGAGGGCGCATCCTCCAGGGCGACGATCGTGTAGCCCGCGGCGCTGTCCCCCGGTAGTACCGCCGCGTCGACGTCGCCGTCGCGGACCAGCTCCTCGGCCTCGGCGCGTGAGGCGACCTCGGTCACCTCGACGTCGGGCAGCGCGGAGACGGCACCCGTGGTCTCCGAGGTCACCGCGACGGGCATGGCGTCGGTGTTCTGACTCGCGAAGCCGCCGAACAGCACGCCGGCGAGGGCGAGGACGAGCAGGATGCCGGTCGAGATCAGGAAGGCCTTGCTGCGGAGCTTCGAGCCGATCTCCCGCTCGGCGACCAGCCAGATCCCGTTCCGTGCGGGCGTCGAGGCGTTCACTGGATGACCTCCTTGAAGATCTGGGCGAGGGAGGGGTGCTTGGGTGCGAAGCTCGCGACGTCGCCGCGCGCGACCGCCGACTGCAGCACGCGCTGGGCGGTCTCGGGGCCGTCCGCGTCGAAGAGCGCGTATCCCCCTTCGAAGTCGACGACCGTGACCCCGGGCTCGGTGCGCAGCCACCCGGCGTCGCCCGCCGAGATGAGCTCGTACCGGTCGCGGGCGTGCTCGGCGCGGAGCCCGTCGCGGGATCCGGCGGCACGGATGGTGCCCCCGGCGAGGATGACGAGGTCGTCGCAGAGACGCTCGACCACGTCGAGCTGGTGGGAGGAGAAGAGGATGGACGCGCCGCGGGCCGCGCTGGCCTGCAGGACTCCGGCGACGACGTCCACCGCGAGGGGGTCCAGGCCGGAGAAGGGCTCGTCGAGGATCAGCACCTCGGGGTCGTGCACGAGCGAGGCGGCGATCTGCGCCCGCTGCTGGTTGCCCAGCGACAGCGACTCGATCGTGTCGTCGAGGCGCTCGCCGAGTCCGAGCTCCGTGAGCAGCGCGGTCGCCCGCTCCGTCGCCTCCGGCTTGCTGAACCCGTGCAGTCGGGCGAGGTAGACGATCTGCTCCAGGACCTTCATCTTCGGGTACAGGCCGCGCTCCTCGGGCATGTAGCCGAAGCGGCGGCGGTCGGCGGTGGTGAGAGGCGTCCCGTCGAGGTCGACTCGTCCGCCGTCCGATGACAGCAGACCGAGGATGATGCGCATGGTCGTGGTCTTGCCGGCGCCGTTGCCGCCGACGAAGCCGGTGAGCCGGCCCGGCGCGACCGTGAACGACACGTCGTCCAGCACCCGGCGGCTGCCGTAGCTCTTGGTGATGCCGGAGAGTTCCAGCAGTCCGGTGGTCATGTCGTGGTGCTCCGTCCGAAGGTGATCCGCATGACCTTCACGCTATTGAGCACGGGCGGGGTCGGGCATCCCCCACAGGGGGGACTGCCACGGATCAGCCGCGGGGCGGACGGCCGGCGTGCAGCACCGTGCGCACGAGCAGGCCGGCGACCAGTGCCCAGAATGCCGCGCTCACCCCGAGCACGGCGATGCCGGAGGCGGCGACGAGGAACGTGACGACCGCGGGGAGGCGCTCGCCGGGATCGTCGATCGCCTGCTGGACGGCCGCGCCGAAGGCGCCGAACAGCGCCAGTCCCGCGACCGCCGGGATCACCGCCGTCGGGGCGAGCACGACGAGGGTGGCGAAGGAGGCGGAGAACGCGCCCAGCACGAGGTAGGACGCCCCCGTCGAGACCCCGGCGAGCCAGCGCCGGCCGGGGTCGGGGTCGGCGTCGGGGGATGCGGCGAGGGCCGCGCTGATCGCGGCGAGGTTGATGGCGTGCCCGCCCGCCGGAGCGCCGAGGGCCGTGCCGAGACCGGTCACGAGCATCGCCGGACGCCACGGGACCTCGTAGCCGAAGCTGCGCATGATCGCGATACCCGGCACGTTCTGCGACGCCATGGTCACGATGAACAGCGGCAGCGCGATGCCGACCAGGGCCCCGACGGTGAAGGCGGGCATCGTCAGCTCGAAGCGCGGCAGGAGGGCGGCCGGGTCGACCGGGGTCCCCGCGGAGACCAGCGAGATGGCGACGACCGCGGCCGCGGCGACGAAGGCCAGCGGCACGGCCCACCGGGGAGCCAGCCGGGCGAAGACCAGCCAGGTCAGCACCACCGGGAGCACGCCCCACGGGTTCGCGACGACCCCCGTGATCGGCGCGAGGCAGAGCGGCAGCAGCACTCCCGCCAGCATGGCCTGGGCGATCGACGGCGGGATCCGCGCGATCAGCGCGCCGAGCGCGGGCCAGAGCGCCGTGAGGAGGATGAGGGCCGCGGTCACGAGGAAGGCCCCGACGGCGGCGGGCCAGCCGCCCTCGACGCTGCCGGTCGCCACGAGCAGGGCGGCGCCGGGGGTGGACCACGCGGCCGTGATCGGCATCCGGTAGCGCCAGGCCAGCACGATGCAGGCGAGCCCCATCGCGAGGCTCACGGCGAGGAGTCCGCTGGCCGCCTGCGCCGCCGATGCGCCGACGGCATCGAGGCCCGTGAGCACCACCGCGAACGAGCTCGTGAACCCCACGAGCGCCGTGACGATCCCGGCGACGATCGGACGGGACACGGGGACGGCGGCGGGCATGGCTCCGAGAGTATCGCGGGGGAGCGGTCCGCCTCCGGTCAGGCCAGCCCCATCCGATGCGCGAGCACGACGGCCTGCACGCGGTCCCTGGCGCCGAGCTTCTGGAGGATGCGGGAGACGTGGGTCTTCACGGTGGCCTCCCCGATGAACAGGGCGCGGGCGATCTCGGCGTTGCTGCGGGCGTCGGCGAGCAGGGTCAGCACCTCGGCCTCCCGTTCGGTCAGGGGCTCCGCGAGCACGGGGGCCGTGGGCGCCTTCGCCACAGCGCGGGCGGGGGCGGTAGCGGTCTCCGGAGTCGCGCCGGCGAAGCGGGTGAGGACGCGGCGCGTCACCTCGGGTGCCAGCATGCCGTCCCCGGCCGCGAGCGCGCGCACCGCGGAGATGAGGTCCTCGGCGCCCGCGTTCTTGAGGAGGAATCCGCTGGCGCCGGCTTCGAGCGCCTGATAGAGGTAGTCGTCGCGATCGAACGTGGTCACGATCGCGATCGCGGCGCTCACCGAGGGGTCGGCAACGAGGCGGCGCGTCGCCTCGATCCCGTCCATGTCGGGCATCTGCACGTCCATCGTGATCACGTCAGGGCGCAGGTCGGCGGCCTGTGCGACGGCGTCCGCCCCGGTCGAGGCCTCGCCGACGACGGTGATGTCGGGCTGGGTGTCGAGGATCGTGCGGAAACCGGCGCGGAGGAGGGCGTGGTCGTCGACGAGGAGCACCCGGATCGGCGCGGTCACCGGGCGTCCTCCGGCACGGGCGCGCCGAGCGGCACCCGCGCTCGCACCCGCACCCCGCCGGGCGGGCGCGGAGCGATCTCGAACGTGCCGCCGGATGCCGCGGCGCGCTCCCGCATCCCGAGCTGGCCGAGGCCGGGACGCAGCTGGGCGATGGCACGGCCGGTGTTCACCACCTCGACCTCCACGCCGTCCTCGTCGTAGCGCACGCGCACGTCCGCAGTCGCCCCTGGCCCGGCGTGCCGACGGGCGTTGGTCAGCGATTCCTGCGCGATCCGGTAGAGGTTCACGGCGACGAGCGAGGGCACCGGCACCGGATCGCCGATCACGGTGTACGCGGTGGGGAGACCCGCCTCGGTCGATGCCTCCGCCAGGGCGGCGATGTCGTCGAGGGAGACGGTCGATGCCGGCTCGGTCGTGTCGCCGCCGGGGGTGCGCAGCGTCTCCAGCAGCTGGCGCAGCTCCTGGATCGCGTCCCGCGCGGAGGACTCGATCCCGGAGAGGATGCGTGCCGACTGGGCCGGATCGCTCTCGAGCACGAGGCGCGCGGCGCCCGCCTGCACCCCCATGACCGACACGTGATGGGCGACGACGTCGTGCAACTCCCGGGCGATCCGCACCCGGTCGAGGGCCACCGCCTGCGCCGCGGTGACCTCGCGCTCGCGCTCCAGTTCGCGGGTGCGCTCCTCCAGCACGGTGCGCTGCTCGGCCGCCGCCCAGGAGCGCTCGCCGAAGTAGTAGGCGCCGCCGAAGTACAGGACGTTGAGGAGGATCTGGATGAGCATGAAGGCCACATACGGTGACATGGCACCGGCGACGACGTCCGCCTTGTCCGCCTCGCTGATCGCGTCGCGGTACATGGTGATGAGGAGCCACACGAACATGCCGACGATGATCGCGACACGGACGACGAGGGCCTTCCGGCGGTCGTTCATCCAGGCGCCGACCGTGTAGAGCGCGATGAACATCGCGATGTTGCCGACGTAGATCTCCGGTACCCGGATCGTCACCGCGGTGAAGTAGGCCAACGACACCACGACGGCCACGGTGCCGGGCCAGCGCCGGCGGAAACCGAGCGGCGCCGCCACCACGACGGCGTAGACGAGGGCCGTCCACAGCGGAGCCTGCTCGTCGCCGTAGACCTGGGCGATGGAGGAGAGCGCCGCGCTGAGGATCGCGCCGACGAAGAGGACGAGCGCGAGGAAGAGATCGCCGCGCTGGTCGCGCAGGGTCGGCGTCCGGGTGAAGGCCATCCCTCCACCGTAGGGCGGGGGCCGTCGCGCGGCATCCCCCGTGCGACGGAGGCGGAGGGTGCGTCTGCCAGGATCGAGTGTGACCTCCTCGCCGCGCCCGCGCCTGGCACCGCTCTATCTCGCCGGGTTCACCACCGCGTTCGGCGCGCACGGTATCGCAGCCGCCCTGGGCGCCGAGACCGAGGACATCGGCTGGACGCTCCTGGCCTTCGGCTTCACGCTCGCGCTGTACGACCTCGCCGAGGTGCTGCTGAAGCCGCTCTTTGGGGCGCTCAGCGACCGGGTCGGAGTGCGCCCGGTTGTCGTCGGCGGCCTGCTGGCCTTCGCCGCGTTCTCGGTGGTCGGAGCTCTGGCCCCCGGCATGATCGGCCTGGTGATCGCGCGCTTCGGCCAGGGCGCGGCCGCTTCGGCGTTCTCCCCGGCGTCGTCCGCTGCGGTGGCGCGGTTGACCGACGAGGCGTCGCGTGGCCGCTACTTCGGCCGCTACGGCTCCTGGAAGAGTCTCGGATACGCGCTCGGCCCCCTGCTCGGTGCGGTGCTCGTGGTGGCGGGCGGGATCCCGGCGCTGTTCTGGGCCCTGGCCGTGCTGGGGCTCATGGCGGCCGGATGGGTGCTGATCGCCGTCCCGGCCGTGCCCGTGCTGCCCCGGAAACGGGTGACCCTCGTCGACCTCGGACGGGAACTCCTCGCCCCGGGGTTCCTCCTCCCGACGCTGGTGCTGGCGGCCACGACCGGCGCGCTCGCCGTGGCCGTCGGCTTCCTTCCGCTGCTCGGCCGGGAGGCCGGACTCGGCACGGTGGGCAGCATGGCGATCGTCACGGTGCTGGCGGTCGTGTCGAGCATCGTCCAGCCGCTGGTCGGGTCGGCGCACGACCGCGGCCGGCTCTCCGTCCGTCTCGGCGCGGTCGGCGGGCTGTTTCTCATCGGCGTCGGCATCGCGCTCTCAGCCCTCTGGGTGACGCCTGTCGTCCTGGGCGTCACGGGCGTGCTGGTCGGCGCCGGGGTGGGGCTGGCCACGCCGGTGGCGTTCTCGCACCTCGCGGCATCGACGCCCGCGGAGCGCATGGGGCGCACGATGGGCAGCGCGGAGCTGGGCCGGGAGCTGGGCGACGCGGGTGGCCCGCTCGTCGCGGGGGCCGTGGCGACGGCGACGGTGCCGGCGGTCGGGATCGGCGTCATCGCGGTGCTCACGGCGGGGGCAGGCGCCCTGGCTCTCCTCGGGCTGCGACCGCCGCGTGCCGAGGCGCGTCCGAACGGGGCCGACTGACCGCGGTGGCCCGGTTCAGGGGCTGAGCAGGCGCTCGATCACGCGGGCCACGCCGTCTTCGTCGTTGGTCGCGGTGGTCTCGTCGGCGGCCTCCTGCACGACGGGTTCCGCGTGCGCCATGGCCACGCCGTGACCGGCCCAGCGGAGCATCTCGACGTCGTTGAGGGCGTCTCCGAACGCCACGACGTCGGAGCGATCGATGCCGAGGTGCGTGCAGAGGCGCGCGAGACCCGTTGCCTTCGTGACGCCCTGCGCCATGACCTCGACGAACGGGGCGCCGGACAGCGTGGCCTCGAACCCGGTGAGCCCGAGGGACCGCAGGGTCTCGAAGAGTGCGGCGGGGGCGAGCTCGGGATGCCGGATCACGAGCTTGAGCGTCGGCGCGGCGAGCACCTCGTCCAGCGGCACGCCGCCCATGGTCGCGGGGTCGCGCTTGTGATCGGACAGCTGCGCGATCGCCGCATAGCCGTGCTGCGCCACGAACGTCTCGCCGCCCTCCCGTACGCTCGCGAAGAGCAGACCGGGGACGCTGGAGCGCAACGCGTCGGCGAGAGTGCGCAGCGTCGCGGGCGGCAGCTCCTCGGCGAACAGCATGCGGCCCTCGGTGAGATGCGTCGCGTACGCGCCGTTGCCGCACAGCGCCCACCCGTCGAATCCGGCGTCGGCGGCGATCACGCGAAGGCCGATGGGCTGACGGGCGGTGACGGGCACGACCGCGACGCCCGCATCCCGCGCGGCATCGAGCGCGGCACGGGTGCGCGGAGACACCGCGGACGAGCTGTCGAGCAGTGTGCCGTCGAGGTCGGTCGCGATCAGCCGCACGGGGTGGGTCCCTGAGCCTGTCGAAGGGTCAGGAGAAGATCATCGGCAGGTCGTCGTCGGCGTCGTCGCCGCCGAAGTCCACATCGACCACCACGGGCACGTGGTCGCTGGGCTGCTCGCCCTTGCGCTCGTTGCGGTGGATCGAGGCGCCGGTGACGGCATCGGCGAACGTCTTCGAGCCGAGGATGAAGTCGATGCGGATGCCCTCGTTGCGCGGGAACTTCAACCGCTGGTAGTCCCAGTAGGTGTATCCCTCAGGGAGCAGCGGGCGCACGACGTCGGTCACGCCCGCGTCGGTCAGCGCGAAGAACGCGTCGCGCTCGGCGGGGGAGACGTGGGTGGAGCGGCCGACCACGATGTCGGGATCGCCGTTGTCATGGTCGAACGGGATGATGTTGAAGTCGCCGACGAGGGCGAGCGGAAGGTCGGGGTTCGCGGACAGCTCGGCCGCGGTGGACCGCTTGAGCTGCTCGAGCCAGTGCAGCTTGTAGGCGTAGTGCGGGTCGTCGAGCGAGCGGCCGTTGGGCACGTACAGGCTCCAGACGCGCACGCCGTCGACCATGACGCCCAGGGCGCGCGCCTCCTGCGGCGCATCGGGGCCCTCGTGGCCCTTCGCGAACCCTGGCATGCCGTCGAACGCGGTGCGCACGTCGGTGATAGGCAGCCGGCTCGCGATCGCGACGCCGTTCCACTGATTCAGGCCGTGCACCTCGACGTGATAGCCGGCCTCCTCGAACGGTGCATACGGGAACTGCTCCGGCTTGCACTTCACCTCCTGCATCGCGAGCACGTCGATGTCTTCACGGACGGCGAACTCGACGGTGCGGGTGACGCGGGTGCGGATGGAGTTGACGTTCCAGGTGGCCAAGCGCATGCGTCCAGCCTAGGGTGTGCCTCCTACACTGGATGCCGTGACCGCACTCGACGCAGACCGCCAGACCCTCCTCGCCCTTATCACGGACGAGGCGGTGTTCCACGGCGATTTCACCCTCTCCAGCGGCAAGAAGGCGACGTACTACGTCGACATGCGCAAGCTCACCCTCGACCACCGCGCCGCCCCGGCGATCGGCCGCATCATGCGCGACCTGATCGCCGATCTCGACGTCGTCGCCGTCGGCGGTCTGACGCTCGGCGCCGACCCGATCGCGAACGCCGTCCTGCATGCCTCGGTCGGCACCGACCTTCCGCTCGACGCGTTCGTCGTGCGGAAGGAGCCGAAGGACCACGGCCGCGGTCGCCAGATCGAGGGCGCCGACGTGAAGGGCAAGCGCGTGGTCGTGCTGGAGGACACCTCGACCACCGGGCAGTCCGCGCTCAAGGCGGTCGAGGCGCTGCGCAAGGAAGGGGCGGAGGTCGTCGCGGTCGCGGTGATCGTCGACCGCAAGACCGGCGCGCAGGCCGCCATCGAGGCCGAGGGCCTGGAGTGGCGCGCGGCCTTCGACCTCGACGACCTCGGACTCGACCCGCAGTGACCCGCTATGCGCTGGCCGTCGACGTGGGCGGCACGAAGATGGAGGCCGCCCTCGTCGCCGACGACGGCGCGCTCATCCCCGGCAGCCGCAGCCGGCAGCCCACCGGCCGCGAGGCGACGTCCGCGTCGTTGACGGCGGCGGTCGACGCGATCGTGCGGCATGCGCTCGCGGCCCTGCCCGCCGACGCGGAGCTCGTCGGCGCCGGGATCGGCAGCGCGGGTCCCGTGGATCGGACCCGCGGTGAGATCCTGCCGGTGAACATGCCCCTCGCGCGGGGGTTCGGCCTCGTCGACGCGGTCGCCCGTGCGGCCTCGACCGCACTCGGCCGGGACGTCCTGGCGGTCCTGGGTCACGACGGCGGCGCGCTCGCGCTCGCGGAGTCGTGGCTGGGGGCGACGCAGCAGGCGGGAGCCTCCCTGTCGATCGTCGTATCCACCGGCGTCGGCGGCGGTTTCGTCGTGGGCGGTGCGTATGTGCCCGGGGCCAGCGGCAACGCCGGACACCTCGGCCAGGTGCGCCGCGAGGGCGGGCTCACTCTCGAGGAGATCGCCTCCGGACCTGCCAGTGCCGCCTGGGCGCGGGAGCAGGGCTGGTCCGGCGCGACCGGGGAGGACCTGGCCCGGGACGCCGCAGCCGGTGTCGCCGTCGCCCGTGCGGCGATCGAGCGCTCGGCCCGCGCCGTCGGGGAGGCGCTGGCGGATGCCGCCACCCTCGTCGACCTCGATGTCGTCGCCATCGGCGGGGGCTTCTCGCGGGTGTCGGCGGACTACATCGATCTCGTCCAGCAGGCTCTCACCGCCAGCGCCGTGCATGAGTACTCGCGTCGCACCCGCGTGGTCCGCTCGGGCCTGGGCGACGAGGGGCCGTTGATCGGCGCCGCCGCCCTCGTCCTGCGCTGACAGGAGTGTCAGCTCCCTGACACGAGCAGGTGTCGCGGGGGCCCTTCGAGCCGGGCGACGGCGATCTTCAGATCCGTGACGTCCGCCGCCACCGCATCGATGCGGGCGCCGAGATTCTCTTCCACGGTGTCGATGCGGGCGCCGAGCTTCTCTTCGACGGAGTCGATGCGCGTGGAGAGCCGGTGGTCGACGGCGCCGAGACGCTCGTCGATGCGACGGATCATCCACGCCCCTGCCGCGGACAGGCTCGCGCCGAGGGTGAGCACGACGCCGATCGCGCTGACGATGATCGTGAGGGTGTCCGCGGACACGGTGCTCTCTTCCTCGGTGCGGGTGTGGCTTCGACGATACGTGGTCGCCGTGCGGGCGCCGGTCGGAATTCCGGCATCTGTGAAGAGGTCGCGTGCAGGCTCGATGGGGGAGGAAGAGTCGGTCACCGCAGCGCCGGGACGGGGCGCGCGGAGCGCGACGCCACGAGCATCAGCACGGGGATGACCGCGCACAAGACGGCGGACACGAGGAACGTGACGCTCGACGCCGGATCGCGCCCGATCAGCAGGACGAGCGTCGGGACGAACGTGCCGCCGACCGCGCCGCAGGCCACGAGCGCCCCGGTGACGGCGGCGCTGCGGGCCGGATCGAGTCGGTCGAGCGCGAGTCCGAGGATGAGGCCGTAGCTCGGGGCCAGCAGGACCACGACGACGGCGAGGATGATCAGCGCCGCGACCGGCTGATCGCCGAGGAGCACGCCGGCGAGCACCAGGAGGACGGCGGCAGCCCCCGTCGCGGTCGCCAGGAGGCCGAGCGGCGGAACCGCCGCGCGCCGGAGCGCGGCGGCGCCGAAGCGACCGACGGCCATCAGCGCCCAGAAGGCGGAGGTGCCGAGGGCGGCGGTGGCGGGCTCGATCTCGAGCGCCCGCTCCGGGATCACGGCCGACCAGCCCGACTGGACGGTCTCCACGCCGACGTAGAGCGGCAGGGCCAGCGCGAAGGGGAGGAGGACGAGCAGGGAGCGTGCGTCCCGTCGCGCCGGGGCCTCGGTCGCACGGGCGAGAGTGGTGGCGCCGGCGAGCACCGCGACGGTCGCCAGGGGTACGGTCGCGAGCAGCGCCAGGGCCGGACGGGCGCCGGCCCCGAGCGCCACCACGAGCGGTGTGACGGCGGCGCACACGGCGACCGTGCCCATCAGGGCGCTCAGCACCCCGGTCGCGCTCCCCGTGCTGGCGGCCTTGGCTGCCACGGAGCCCGCTGCCTCGACGAGACCGAACCCGAGACCTGCGAGCGCGGCGGCCGCGATGAAGACGCCCGGATCCGTCGCGAGGGCGACGCCGACGATGGCGGCCGCCTGCAGGAGGCTGCCCAGCACGATCGTCGTCCGAGGCGGTCGGCGCACCAGGAGCGGACCCGACAGCAGCACGCCCACGAGGAGTCCCGCGAAGAGGACGGGCACGGCGACACTCAGGTCGGCGTCCGTCGCGTGCTCTGCGGACGGAAGGACGGCCGGGACGAACGCCGCGGTCACGCCGAGGCCGCCGAACGCCGTGAACAGCCCGACGCGGAGTCGGCTCGCGCTCATCTCAGGCACCGCCCGCGCGCACGTGATGCACGGCGGCGAAGGTGTCGCGGAGGGCCTCCATCGAGCGGTCGTAGTTGGACTGCGCGACCCCGATGAAGATGCAGTCGACGACCATGAGCTGGGCGATCCGGCTGCCCAGGGCCCCGGAGCGGAAGCCCGTCTCGCGCGCGGCGGTGGTCAGCACGATGTCGGCCTGACCGGCGAGCGGGGAGCCGGCGTGGTTAGTGATGGCGATGGTCGTCGCGCCCGCCTGCCGGGCGAGCAGGAGGAACTCGATGGTGTCGGTCGTGGCGCCCGTGTGCGACACGGCGATCGCGACGTTCCCCGGTCCGAGGGTGGCGGCCGAGGTCCAGGCGGCGTGCGGGTCGGACCACTCCAACGCCGTCCGCCCGATCCGGGTGAGCTTGCGCTGGAGGTCGAGCCCGACGATGGAGCTCGCCCCCACGCCGAAGATGTCCACCCGGGTGGAGGAGGTGATCGCCTCGACCGTGGCGCGGAGCGCGTCGGTGTCGAGCACCTTGGCGGTGTCGGCGAGGGAGAGCGTCTCGGCGAGCGACACCTTCGCGACGATGTCGGCGAGGGTGTCGTTGCGGTCGATGTCGCCGGACACCGCGGGGAGCGCGGCGGTGTCGAACGTCTCGCGCTCGACCTCCCGCAGCACATGGTTGCGCAGCTCGCGCACATGCTCGTACCCGAGTCGTTTGCAGAACCGCACGACGGACGTGGTCGAGGTGTCGCAGCGATGTGCGAGCTCGGCGACGGACAGCCCGGCGGTCCCGGCGGGGTCGGCGAGGAACAGGTCGGCGATGCGCTGCTCGCTCGGACGGAGTTCGGGGCGCAGGGCGCGCATCCGCACGAGCACGAGGTGGGTGCCGGCATCGTCGCGGGCGGCATCGTGGGGCATGGGGTCTCCGATCGGTGTTCATAACACTAGAGGAACTTCTGTTACACGCGTAGGTACTTTCGTGTACTTTTGGTACTTACCCAGACCGACGATGTTCGCGGGGCATCAGGCAGCACCGCCTGATCCGAGCCAGGGCGACGCGGTCCCAGCCAGGAGGAAACAGCAATGAGCACAGCACGGTGGGCGTCTCTCGGCGCCCTCACCGCCACGGGCCTCGCCGCGGCGCTCGTCATCACCGGGTGTTCCGCACCGGCGTCGAACCCGTCCGACACCGGATCCGGAGCCGCCGGCGGCGACCTGGTCATCGGCGTCACGAGCGATCCCGACACCCTCTTCCCGTGGAAGGCCACCCAGTTCCAGGCGGTCAACGTCCTGCAGAACCTGTACGGCACCCTGACCGAGTTCGACGAGGAGCTCAACGTCGTCCCCGGTCTCGCCGAGTCCTGGGACGTCTCCGAAGACGGTCTCACGGTCACCTTCCACCTCCGCGAGGGCGTCACGTTCGCGGACGGCAGCGCCTTCGACTCCGCCGACGTGAAGTACTCGCTGGACGCGATCGCCGATGAGGCGACCGCCGCCGTGGCCGCAAGCTCGCTCGCCTCGGTCGCCGCCGTCGAGGCCACCGACGAGAGCACCGTCACCCTCACCCTCAGCGCCCCGGACGCCGCCCTCCCCGCGAACCTCGCCGTCATCAACATGGCGATGCTCTCGTCGGACGACACCGAGGAAGCGCTCAACACCACCCCGAACGGCACCGGCCCGTTCGTGCTGGACAGCCGCAAGGCCAGCCAGTCCCTCACCCTCGCCAAGAACGACGACTACTGGGGCGACACCGCGCTGCTCGACACCGTCGAGTTCCGTGTGATCCCCGACGAGTCGTCCATCGTGTCGGCGATGCAGTCCGGCAACGTGCAGCTGGCCGTGTTCGACGACCCGCTCGTCGCGCAGACCGCCGAAGGGGCGAACGTCGAGGTCGCCACGACCCCGCAGCTCAGCTACCACGCCCTGCAGCTGAACGCGCAGCGCGGCGACCTCGCCGACGTGAACGTGCGCCTCGCGATGCAGTGCGCGATCGACCGCCAGGAGGTCCTCGACACCGCCGCGCTCGGCGAGGGCGAGGTCACGGGTCCGATCACCTCCCCCGCGTTCAAGTCCGACCCCGACGCGCGCCCGTGCCCCGAGCGCGACCTCGACAAGGCGGCCGAGTACCTGAAGAAGGCCGGCAAGGAGGACGGCGTCACGGTCAAGACGATCGTGTCCCAGGGCGAGTACGCCACCTCCGTCAACGAGGCGCAGAACCTCAAGGCGCAGCTCGCCGACGCGAACATCACGCTCGACCTGGAGGTGCTGGAGTCCGGCGCGTTCGTGGACCGCTGGATCGCGGCCGACTTCGACGCCGCGGTCGCCCTCAACGGCGGACGCCCGGACCCGGACGGCATGTACGGCCGTTACTTC
This sequence comes from Microbacterium sp. K36, assembly GCF_004794355.1. Lineage (NCBI taxonomy): Bacteria > Bacillati > Actinomycetota > Actinomycetes > Micrococcales > Microbacteriaceae > Microbacterium > Microbacterium sp. K36. The sequence goes on from NZ_SSDN01000100.1 coordinate 61,490, forward strand.
ACCAGCACCGGCAACCTGAACCAGGTCGCCGGCTACTCCTCGCCCGAGCTCGACGCGCTGTTCGCCGAGGGACGCGAGACGGCCGACCCCGAGAAGCGCAAGGACATCTACGCGCAGGTCTCCGAGAACCTCGAGGACAACGCCGCCTGGATCTGGCTGTTCACCAGCTACACCTACACCGCGACGGCCTCGACCGTCGACGGCTTCACCCCGATGGCGAACGGCTCGCTGCAGTACCTGCGGACCACCTCCATCCAGTAGTGGAACGAGGGGGCGCGGACACCCGCGCCCCCTCGGCTCCCCGACGACAGGCACCTCTTCCACGCGCATGTTCAGACAGCTCCTCCGCAACAGCGTGCTGCGACGCATCCTCGCAGCCCTCGGCACCCTCTTCGGCGTCGCCGTCTTCGTCTTCCTGATGCTGCGCGCCATCCCCGGCGACCAGATCAGCTCCGGTCTCGGTACCGAGGCGGCGGCCCTCACTCCGGCGCAGCGCGCCGCCCTCGAGGCGTACTACGGCCTCGACCAGCCGCTCGTCGTGCAGTTCTTCTCGTGGCTCGGCAACATCTTCACCGGCAACCTCGGCTTCTCCTCCCGGGCGCAGACGAGCGTCCTCGACCTCACCGCCGCCGCGCTCCCCGTCACCTTCGAGCTCGCGATCATCTCGATCGTGATCGCGCTGGCCATCGGCATCCCGCTCGGCATGCTCTCCGCCTCGAAGCCCGACTCGTTCCGTGACGGCGTCGGTCAGGTCGTCGGGCTCGCCGGGCTCTCGATCCCCGCCTTCCTGCTCGGTACCGCGCTGCTCGCGATCCTCGCCCAGTCGTTCGGGTTCAACCCCAATGGGCAGGCGTACGCCACGCTCTTCGAGAACCCGCTGCTGAACCTCCAGCAGATGCTGCTGCCCTCGATCGTGCTCGGCTTCGGCATCGCCGCGCCGATCATGCGCACGACCCGCACCGCGGTGCTCGAGATCCGCTCCAACGACTTCATCCGCACCGCCAGGGCGAAGGGCGTGTCCCCGCGTCGGCTGCAGGTGCGCCACGTGCTCGGCAACGCCCTGGTGCCCATCGTCACGATGACCGGTCTGCAGTTCGGATACCTGCTCGGCGGCGCCGTCGTGGTGGAGCAGATCTTCTCGCTCCCCGGGATCGGGCGCCAGGTGCTGCTCGGCATCCAGCAGAAGGAGTACGCGCTCGTGCAGAGCACCGTGCTGGTGATCGCGCTCGCCTTCGTCATCGTCAATCTGCTCACCGACCTGCTCTACCGGGTCATCGATCCTCGGGTGCGTGCCGCATGACCGACATCTCTCAGACCCCGGCCCTCGCCCCCGGCGGCGGGCGCACCATGGAGCGCGTGCGTCTCCTGCTGCGCAGCCGCAGCGGTCTCTCCGGCCTCATCATCGTCGTGCTGCTCGCGGTGCTGAGCCTCATCTCGGCGTTCGGCCTGCTGCCGTTCGACCCGCTCGCGCAGGATCCGCCGTCCCGGCTGCAGCCGCCGTCCGCGGTGCACTGGTTCGGCACCGACCAGTTCGGCCGCGACGTGTTCTCGCGCGTCGCAGCGGGCGTCGCCAACTCGGCGCTCATCTCCGTGGTCGCCGTGGCGTTCGCGACCGTGGTCGGCACGGTCTGCGGACTCATCGCCGGGTTCTACCGCGGGTTCTCCGACGGCGCGATCACCGCGATCACCAACGTGCTGTTCGCCTTCCCGCCCCTGCTGCTCGCCCTGTCGCTCGCGTCGGTGTTCGACCGCAACTGGTTCACCATCGCCGTGGCCATCGCGATCGTCTACGTGCCGATCTTCATCCGCGTCACGCGCGGACCCGTGCTGTCGCTGCGCGAGGTGGAGTACGTCAAGGCCGCCAAGAGCACGGGGCAGAGCCGCATGGCCACCATGTTCCGCCACGTGCTGCCGAACATCACCTCGATCATCATCGTGCAGGTCACGCTCTCCCTCTCCTGGGCGGTGCTCACGGAGGCCTCGCTGAGCTTCCTCGGACTCGGCACGCCGCCGCCGGCGCCCTCGCTCGGCTCGATGATCTTCGAGGCGCGGACCCTCGTCACGATCGCCCCGTGGACCATGATCGCGCCCGGCGTGGTCGTCGTGCTCCTCGTCGTCGGCCTGAACCTGCTGGGCGACGGGCTGCGCGACAGCCTCGACCCGCGGAACCGGGGCAAGCGATGATCGCGGAGGACCTCGGTGCCCTCGCCACCGAGGCAAGCGACCCCCGGTACGCCCGCCTCGATCAGATGAGCGTGGCCGAGCTCGCGCAGACCATGAACGAGGCCGACGCCACCGTGCCCGCGGCCGTGCAGCGCGCCCTCCCGCAGATCGTCCCGGCGATCGAGCAGACGGCCGCGCGCATGGCGCAGGGCGGACGCCTGGTGTACGTCGGCGCAGGCACCCCCGGACGCATCGGCGTGCTCGACGCCTCCGAGTGCCCGCCCACGTTCAGCACCCCGCCGGAGCTGGTGTTCGCGATCATGGCCGGCGGTCCCGGAGCGATCGTGAACCCCGTCGAAGGTGCGGAGGACGACGCGGAGGCCGGTGCCGCGGCCATCGACGCCGCGAGCATCGGCCCGCTCGACACCGTGATCGGCATCGCGTCCAGTGGCCGCACGCCGTACGTGGTCGCCGCCGTCCGGCGGGCGCGGGAGCGCGGGGCGCTCAGCGTCGGCCTGTCGTGCAACACCGGCACCGCGCTGAGCGCAGCCGCCGATCACGGCATCGAGGTCGAGGTCGGCCCCGAGGTGCTCGCCGGCTCCACGCGCCTCAAGTCCGGCACGGCGCAGAAGCTCGTCCTGAACATGTTCTCGACCATCGCGATGGTCCGGAACGGCAAGGCCTACGGCAACCTGATGGTCGACGTGAAGGCCACGAACCACAAGCTCCGCGAGCGCGCGATCCGCATGGTGCGGACGATCGCCGATGTCGATCGCGACACAGCGGCCGCCGCGTTGGAGGGCGCCGGGTGGGACGTGAAGCTCGCCACGATCATGATCCGCCGCGGGGACGACCTCGCCGCGGCCACCGACCGACTCGCGGCGGCCGACGGCCGTCTGCGCACCGCACTGGAGGAGAACTGATGCGCGTCCTGGGACTGATCTCCGGCACCTCGCACGACGGGATCGACGCCGCCGTCGTCGACTTCGCCACCAACGGGGGCTTCACGGCGCACGGCGTCGACCTCCGGGGCACGGTGCTCGCCTCCACGAGCGTCCCCTACGATCCGGAGCTGCGGGCTCGCCTCATCGCCGCGCTCCCTCCGGCGCAGACCACCCTGGCCGAGGTGGCCGAGCTGGACACCCTCATCGGGCAGGCGTTCGCCGACGTCGCGGCCGACGTGGCGGCAGAGGTCGGCGGTGTCGACGCGGTGTGCTCGCACGGCCAGACCGTGTACCACTGGGTCGACGGCGCCCACGCGCTCGGCACCCTCCAGATCGGGCAGCCCGCCTGGATCGCCGAGAAGGTCGGTGTGCCCGTCGTCTCCGACATCCGCATCCGCGACATCACCGCGGGCGGCCACGGCGCGCCGCTCGTGTCGTTCCTCGACGAGCTGCTGCTCCGTGGCCGCGCCGGCGTCTCGGCGGCGTTGAACCTCGGCGGCATCTCGAACATGACCGTCGTCCGCCCGGACGGCCTCGTCGCCTACGACATCGGCCCCGCGAACGCGCTCGTCGACGCGGTCATCGTCGCGCACGGCCTCAACCCGCTCGGCTATGACGACGACGCGGCGATCGCCCGGACCGGTCGAGTCGACGAGGCGCTGCTGGACGCGATGCTCGCAGACCCCTACTACGCGCTCACCCCGCCGAAGAGCACGGGCAAGGAGCACTTCCACCTCGCCTACGTGCACGAGCACCTCTCGGCGCAGGGACGCGAGATCGCGGTCGCCGACGTCGTGCGCACGCTCACCGAGCTCACGGTCCGCACGGTCGCCCGCGACGTCGAGGCCGCTGGGATCGGCTTCCTCGCGGTGTCCGGCGGCGGCTGCCGCAACCCGCTGATCCTCGACGGGCTGCGGACCGCGCTGCCGCAGACCGAGGTCGTCCTGGCCGACGAGCTCGGCGCCCCCGCAGACAGCAAGGAGGCCATCCTCTTCGCGCTCATCGGCTGGTCGACCCTGCACGGCGTCCCCGCCATCGTCCCCGGAGGGACGGGGGCGCGCGAGCCGCGCATCCTCGGCACGATCACGCCCGGCGCCGGTCCGCTGCAGATGCCCGAGCCGGTCGCGGCCATCGATTCCCTCACCCTCACGGAGGCGGCGGGATCGTGACCGTCGTCGAGCGGATGCGCGTGCTGCGGGTGCCGTCGCCCCTGGTGCGTCCCTTCGTCACGGCCGTCCGACGCACGGACCACCTCGACGTCGTGCTCGTGGAGGTGACCGACGCCGACGGCCGCCGCGGGTACGGGGAGGCCGCGACGAGCTGGCGCGTCACCGGGGAGAGCCCGGAGAGCGTGACGGCCGCGGTCGCGGGTCCCTTCGCCGACGCCGTGTTCGGGCGCTCCGTCGACGATCCCGGGCTGCCGGACGCCCTCGCCGCGGCGGCCTGGGGAAACGCGGCCGCCCGCAGCGCGGTGGCCTGCGCGGTCGCCGACCTCACCGCGCGACACCGTGACGAGCCGCTCGCGCAGACGCTCGCCCCGCACGCAGACGCGCCCACGCGCATCCGGACCGACATGACGCTGTCCGTGGCGGAGCCGACGGCGCTGGCCGTCACGGCCGCCGAGTATGCGGCGACGGGATTCCGGTGCCTCAAGATCAAGGCGTCCCGCGAACACGATGCGGTCGCCGGTCTCCTGGCCGTCCGCGCCGCCGTGGGCGCCGACATCACGCTGCGCGTGGACGCGAACCAGGCATGGGACGCCGAGACCGCGATCCGCGTCATCCGGGCGGCGGAGGATGCCGGCCTGGGCCTCGAACTCGTCGAGCAGCCCGTCGCCGCGCGCGACCTCGATGCGCTGGCCGCAGTGACGGCCGCCGTCGACACCCCGATCATGGCGGACGAGTCGGTCCGCACCGCGCAGGATGTCCGGGACATCGCCGTGCGCGGAGCCGCCGGGCTCGTGAACGTCAAGCTCGCCAAGACCGGCGGGCTCCACGAGGCGCTCGCCTGCGTGCAGGCCGCCCGCTCCGCCGGACTCGGCGTCATCGTCGGCTGCATGATGGAGTCGCACGTCGGGGTGGCCGCCGCGGCGCACCTCGCCGCCGCGGTCGCTCCGGACGTCGTGCACGACCTCGACGCGGCGTCGTGGCTGCGCCGGTCGCCGGTGACCGGCGGGCTCACCGCCGACGCGGAGTGGCTCACCCTCGCCCCGGCTGCAGGACTGGGGATCACCGGGATCGCCCCCGATGCCGAGGTGCTGCTCGACCGCTCCCGCACAGGAGCTCTCGTATGAGTGCCGCCGAGGCGATCGCCGCAGTCCTCGCCGGGCCGACCGCGCCGCGCGGAGCCGTCGCCGGGGTCGCCACCCGCACGAGCCGCGACACGGCCGCCGGCGGCTCCGCCGACCTCGCGGGGACGCCGGTCACGACGGACACGGCGTTCGACCTCGCCTCGGTCACCAAGGTCGCCGCCACCACCACCGCGCTCCTCGGGCTGGCCTCCCGGGGGGACCTCCGGTTCGACGATCCGGTGGACCGCTTCGTCCCCGGAACAGCCTGCGCCCCCGGGGCGACCGTGCGGCACCTGCTCCTGCACCGGGCGGGGCTCTGGGAGTGGCAGCCGCTCTACCTCGACGGTACGAACGACGGCGCGGCCGCCGCCGACGCGCTCCCGCTCCGCTACGGCGTGGACGAAGGACGGCACTACTCCGACCTGGGCTTCCTGATCCTCGGACGGGTCATCGCCGCCGTGACCGGCCTCTCCCTGGACGCCGCCGTGTGCGAGCTCGTGACCGGGCCCCTCGGGCTCACGCGCACGGGCTACGGGCCCGTCCCCGGTCCGGTCGCGTCGTCCACGGGCGACGGCGATGCCGCCGAGCGACGGATGGTCGCCACCGGCACGCCCTACCCGATCCTCACCTCTCGCCGGCACTTCCCCTGGCGCGAGGGCGAGATCACCGGCGTCGTCAACGACGGCAACTGCTTCCACGCCCTGCACGGCGTCTCCGGGCACGCCGGGCTGTTCGGCACGGTCGACGAGCTGCTGACCCTCGGCGTCGCGCTCGCCGACCCCGAGGCGCACCCCGACCTCTGGGACCCGGCGCTCGTGGCCGAGCTGTTCCGCGACGGCCCCGATCCCGGTCAGGCCCTCGGCTGGCGCAGCGACACCGTGACGGCGGACGGACGCCCGACCCGGATGCTCTGGCATCCCGGCTACACGGGGTGCGCGCTCGGCGTGGTCCCCGCCACCGGGACCGCCGTCGTCCTGCTCGCGAACCGGCTGTTCGCCGACGAGATCGCCCCCACCGAGACCCTGTGGCGCGCAGCGCTGCCCGCACTCCTCGACCCTGAAGGAACGAGTACCCCATGAGCACCACCCCGCCCGTGCTGAGCATCGACGGCCTCGCGGTCGCCTTCCGGACCGGCTCCGAACTGGTCACCGCCATCAGCGACATCACGATCGACATCGCCGCCGGGGAGACGGTCGCCGTGGTCGGCGAGTCCGGCTCCGGGAAGTCCACCACGGCGGCCGCGGTCAACCGCCTGCTGCCGGAAAACGGCGTCATCACGGCGGGGAGCATCCGCTTCGACGGCCGCGAGCTCACCGACCTCCCGGAGAACGCGATGGTGTCGCTCCGCGGGGCCGGCATCGGCCTCGTGCCGCAGGATCCGATGTCGAACCTCAACCCCCTCATACGCGTGGGCGAGCAGATCGGGGAGGCGCTCGAGGTCCACGGGTACACGAGCGGCGACGCGACGAAGGCCCGTGTCGTCGAGCTGCTGGAGATGGTCGGCATCCCCGACGCCGCCCGCCGGGCGACCCAGTACCCGCACGAGTTCTCCGGGGGCATGCGGCAGCGGGTGCTCATCGCGATGGGGCTCGCCTGCAAGCCGCGGCTGCTCATCGCCGACGAGCCCACCTCGGCGCTCGACGTCACCGTGCAGCGGCGGATCCTCGACCAGCTCGACCAGCTGACCGACGAGCTGGGCACTGCGGTGTTCCTCATCACCCACGACCTCGCCCTCGCCGCCGAGCGCGCCGACAGGATCGTCGTGATGTTCCGTGGCCAGGTCGTGGAGGAGGGCACGTCGGCTGACGTCCTCGGCAACCCGCAGCACGAGTACACCCGGCAGCTGCTCGCCGCCGCGCCGAGCCTCGCGTCCCGCCGCGACGCCCTCCCGGCGCGCGAGGTCGCGGCCGACGCCGTGCCCTTCGTCGAGATCCGGGACCTGCGCAAGGAGTTCCCGCTCCGGAACGCGAAGGCCGGGGAGCCGCAGACCTTCACGGCGGTCGACGGCGTGAGCTTCTCGATCCGCCGCGGCACGACCGTGTCCATCGTGGGCGAGTCGGGCTCGGGCAAGTCCACCACGGCGAACATGGTGCTGGGATTGGAGGACGCGACCTCCGGGGCCATCCTCTTCGACGGCACCGACCTCACGACCCTCCGCCGCAAGGAGCTGTTCGCGCTGCGCCGCCGCGTGCAGCCCGTCTTCCAGAACCCCTACGCCTCGCTCGACCCCCGGTACACCGTGGAGCAGTCGATCGCCGAGCCGCTGCGCGTGCACCGGATCGGCACCGCCGCCACCCGGCACGCCCGCGTCCTGGAACTCCTGGAGCAGGTCGCCCTGCCCGCGGCCATGGCCGAGCGGCTGCCGCACGAGCTCTCCGGCGGACAGCGGCAGCGCGTCGCGATCGCCCGCGCCCTGGCCCTGGAGCCCGAGCTCGTCGTGCTGGACGAGGCGGTCTCCGCGCTCGACGTGCTGGTGCAGGCGCAGATCCTCGAGCTCCTCGCCGACCTGCAGAAGCGCCTCGGGCTCAGCTACCTCTTCATCAGCCACGACCTCGCGGTCGTACGCATGATCTCCGATGAGGTGCACGTGATGCAGCGCGGTGTCGTGGTCGAGAGCGGCACCCCGGAGAGCATCTTCGACACGCCGCAGCATCCGTACACCCGGGAGCTGCTCGCCGCGATCCCCGGAGCGTCGCTCGCCTCCTGAGGTCTCGACGCGGCGGCCGTCGGCTCAGCGCCGGCGGTCGTCGTCGTCCCACGGGCCTTCCCACCAGCCGGCCCGGCCGTCATCCTCGCCGCCGCGGCGGCGGGAGCGCACGAACTGCACGACGAAGACCGTCAGCGACGTGAGCGTGATGAGGATCAGGACGAGGAACAGCAGGTCGCTCTGGTTCATGGGCGCTTCCCCTCCGCGGCATCCGCCACGATCTTCGCGATCCGCGCGGCCCTGGTCTCCGGCCGCCTGGCCATCGCGATGTGCGTGAGGCCGAACTTCTTCACCGACTTCGGGAACGCATCCCAGTTCCCCCTCGCCGCGGGCACCGCGTCGAGGGCGGCGGTGAGCTCCGGCGGCTCGATGCCGGCCTCGGGGCCGTCGAGCACGGTCCACGAACCGTTCGCCTTCGCCGTCTCCAGCGCGCGGATGCCGGCCGGAGCGAGGAGCCCCGCGGCCTCCAGCTCCGCGATGCGGGCCTTGTTCGTCGCCGCCCAGCCGCTCCCCGGGCGTCGAGGGGAGAACCACTGGCCACCGGTCTCGTCGTCGAACGTGCGCACCGGGCCGTCGATCCACCCGAAGCACAACGCCTGACGGACGGCGTCCTCGTAGCCGACGCCGGTGGCAGATCGCCCGCGCACGCTCAGCAGCCACACCCCGGCCGTGCGTTCGTGGTTCGCCTCGAGCCAGGCGCGCCAGGCCGCGGCATCCGCCGCCGTGACCCGCTCGCCGTCGTCGAGGGCGCCCACGTCAGTCCTCGTCGAGGGTGGGGATCGAGTCGGTGATGGTCGGCAGCAGATCGGCGACCGAGTCGACGATCTCGTCCGGGCGGAAGGGGTACTGCTCGATGATCCGCTGGTCGCTGATGCCGGTGAGCACGAGCACCGTGTGCAGACCCGCCTCGATGCCGGCGACGATGTCCGTGTCCATCCGGTCGCCGATCATGCCGGTCTTCTTCGAGTGCGCGCCGATCTTGTTCAGGGCCGAACGGAACATCATCGGATTGGGCTTGCCGACGACGTAAGGCTCCTTGCCGGTGGCCTTGGTGATGAGGGCGGCGATCGCTCCCGTGGCCGGCAGCACCCCGTCGGCGCTCGGGCCGGTGGCGTCCGGGTTGGTCACGATGAAGCGCGAGCCGTTGATGATGTGGCGGATGGCCTTCGTGATGGCCTCGAACGAGTAGTTGCGGGTCTCGCCGACGACGACGAAATCGGGGTTCGTCTCGGTCATGATGAAGCCGGCCTCGTGCAGCGCGGTGAGGATGCCGGCCTCGCCGATGACGAACGCGGAGCCGCCGGGGAGCTGCTGCGCGAGGAAGTCGGCGGTCGCGAGCGCTGACGTCCAGATGCGCTCTTCCGGCACGATCAGGCCGCTCGCACGGAGGCGGGCCGAGAGGTCGCGGGCGGTGAAGATCGAGTTGTTCGTGAGCACGAGGTAGGGGATCTCATTGCGCTCCCATCCGGCGAGGAGTTCGGAGGCCCCGGGGATGGCGTCGTTCTCATGGACGAGCACGCCGTCCATGTCGGTGAGCCAGCATTCGATGTCGTCACGGTGTGCCATGTGCTCAGCCTAGAGGCCCCACCTTTCCTTTCGAATCGCCTGATTGGCTCCCTCCCCGGGCGATTTGCCGCAAAGTGCGCGATTCGAAGCCGGGGTCAGGCCGACAGCCACACCACGTCGCGGGCGGCGGGGGGCAACGGCGGCTCGGTGCCGTCGAGGGCGATGCCGGACGGGGTCACCGTCACGGACGTCCCCACGACGACCCCGTGGGAGTCGAGGGTCCGCAGGAGCTCCGGGTCGCGGTCGTCGACGCGCAGCACGCGGCCGGTGTGTCCTTCCGGGGCATCGGCGAGCAGGACGAAGGGCTCCCGTTCGATGCGGCCCTCCGCGTCCGGGATGGCGTCTCCGTGCGGGTCGAAGCGCGGGCGGCCCAGGCGCTCGTCGATGCCCTCGAGCAGCCGGTCGCTTATGGTGTGCTCCAGCACCTCGGCCTCGTCGTGCACCTCGTCCCACCCGTACCCGAACTCCTGCACGAGCCAGGTCTCGATGAGGCGGTGGCGGCGGACCATCGCGAGGGCCCGGGTGGTCCCTGCATCCGTCAGCCGGACCGCTCCGTACGGCACGTGCGACACGAGTCCCGCCGCGGCGAGCTTCTTCACCATCTCCGTGACCGACGACGGCGCGATGCCGAGCTTGGCCGCCAGGACCGAGGGGGTGATCGGCGCATCCTGCCACTCGGTGTGCGCGTAGACGGTCTTCAGATAGTCGTCAGCTGCCGGGGATGCCACCCCACCACTCTACGGCGCGGACCGCTCCCCGCCCTCGCGCGCCCAGGCCGTGAGGCCGCGGATGAGGGCGCGCGCGCCGATCTCGAACGTCCGTCGGGCGGGGTCGTCGCTCAGCTCGGCCCGCGCGCTCTCGGCCGCGGCGAAGGTGGGGTAGGCGGGGGCGAGCTCCCTCGGCGCCATGTTGTCCGCCGGAGCGAGCGCATCCAGCGCGGAGCCGATGATGAACGACTCCAGCGCGACGATGGCGTCGACGATCGTCTCGCGGGGCCAGCCGTCGTCGGAGAGCAGCACCGCGATCTGCTCGTAGTCCGCGAACGAGCCCTCGTCGGCATCGATGGGGGAGCTCGCGAGCATGACCATGGCCTGCGGGGCGGCGACGGCCGCATCGCGATAGCTGTGCGCCCAGGCCAGCAGGGCGTCCTCCAGCGGCCGCTCGCGGGGCACCGGGGTGGCGAGGGAGCGGCTCACGCGGCCGCGCATGGCCCGGATCACGGCGTCGCGGTTCTCGAAGTGGTGATAGAGCGCCGAGGTGCGCACCCCGAGGGATTCCGCGAGCGCGGTCATGGTGAAGCGCTGCGGGGTGCGTTCGGCGCTGAGTCGGAATGCGGCATCGAGGATCCGCTCCTCGGTGAGCACCGGGCCGGAGGGGCGGCCCACGCTGCGGGGAGTCTTCGTCATCGGGGCTCGATTCGGGTTCCGTGTCTGCTACTTTATTGAAACTCTTTCAATTCGCTCGAGGAAGAACGTCATGACGGGTTTCGACGCCGACACTATCGTCACCGGCGCGCGCGTCGTGACCATGGACCCCCGCCGCCCGGAGGCCACGGCCTTCGCCATCCGCGACGGTCGCTTCCTCGCTGTCGGCGGCGACGACCTCGTCCGCGAGATGCGTGGGACGGGAACCGTCGTGCACGACCTCGGCGGCGCCGCCGTCACCCCCGGGCTCATCGACGCGCACCTGCACCCGCTGCAGGGCCTCGAGCTCACTGCGGGGATCGACCTCGGGGGCATCACCACCGCCGCCGCGTTGCGCGCCGCCCTCCGAGCGGAGGCCGACCGGGCCCTCGCCGAGGACGCCGAGCCGTGGGTGCGCGGGTGGAACCTCGACTACGACGTGTTCCACGAGATCCCCATGACCGCCGACGCCATCGAGGACGCGGTGCGCGGCCTCCCCGCGCTCCTCATCGTGTTCGACGGGCATACCGCGCTGGCCAGCCGCGAGGGGCTGCGGCGCGGCGGCATCACCGGGCCGCGCGAGACGGACGACTCCTCCCTCGTCGTGGTCGACGCCGAGGGGATCCCGACCGGCGAGCTGCGCGAACTCGCCGCGTACGAGCCCGTGCGCCTCGCGGCCCCCGCCCTGGACCGCGCGCAGACGCTCGCCGCCGGCCACGAACTGCTGCAGGGGCTCCGGTCCTCCGGTCTCACCGGCGGCACGATCATGGACGGCGGCTTCGCGACCCTGGACCTGCTGGACGCCATGGAGCAGGGGCCGGGTCTGCCGATCCGCATCGTGTCCGCCATCGACCACGAGCCCGGGTTCGACACCGCCCGCACGGCCGAGAACCTGCGGATGCGCGACCGCCGGGGAGAGCGCTGGCGGGGCGGGGTCGTCAAGCTCTACGCCGACGGCGTGGTGGAGACGGGAACCGCCTGGCTGTACGAGCCCGACACGGCGGGGGAGGGGACCGCGCCGTTCTGGAAGGACGCCGCCGCCTACGCCCGCACCGTGCGCCGCTATGCCGAGGCCGGCTTCCAGGTCGCCACGCACGCCATCGGCGACCGCGCGGTGGGGGAGGTCGTCGACGCGTACCTCGCCGCCGGGGTCCGCAGCGCCGGCGGGGCACCCCACCGGATCGAGCACCTGGAGACCACGACGGATCGCGACGTCGCGCGACTCGCGGCCGCGGGCATCACCGCCTCGATGCAGCCGCTCCACCTGCAGTGGCGCAAGGCCGACGGCTCGGACGACTGGTCGCGGCGTCTCGGCCCGGCCCGTGCCGCCCGTGCCTGGCGCGTGCGCGACTACTGGGAGGCCGGAGCCCCGGTCGCCCTGGGATCGGACTGGCCCATCGCCCAGAACGACGCCCGCATCGGCCTCGCCTGGGCCCAGCTGCGCCGTCGTCCCGGCGACCGCGACGCCCCCGTCTTCGAGCCCCACCAGGTGCTCACCCCCTACCAGGCGCTGCACGGCTACACCGTGAGCGCCGCGCGTGCCCAGGGCGACACCGACCTCGGTCGGATCGCCCCCGGTTTTCGCGCCGACTACGCCGTGTGGGCGGAGAACCCGCTGCACGTCGCCCCGGACGACCTCCCCGACCTGCCCGTACAGCGGACGGTCGTCGGCGGCGTCGAGCCCTGACCCCCGCTCGACTCCTCATACCCCCTTCCTTCTTCACACCGAGGTGAACCCCATGCCCGAATTCGGCGCCCTCGCGCTCCTGCCCATCGCGGTGATCCTCGTGGTCGCCGTCGCCACCCGGCGCACCCTCTTCGCCCTGCTCTGCGGCACCGTCGCCGGCGCCCTGATCCTGGGCGGCTGGGGCGGCTTCGACGTCTGGGTCGCGTACACGGGCACGGCGCTGTCCAACGAGACCGCCCAGTGGCTGCTGCTCATCGTGGCGCTGTTCGGCATCCTCATGATGCTGTTCGAGAAGTCGGGCATCGTGACCGACTTCGCCCGCTGGGTGGAGCGGTTCGTGACCTCGCGCCGGAAGTCGACGCTGCTGACGTTCCTGCTCTCGGTGGTCCTGTTCGTGGACGACTACCTCAATGTGCTCACCACCGGCACCTCGATGAAGCAGGTGACCGACCGGTACCGCGTCCCGCGTACGCAGCTCGGCGCGATCATGAAGATGACCGCCGCGCCGATCGCCGTGCTCGTCCCGGTCTCGACCTGGGCGCTGTTCTTCTCCGGGCTCTTCGAGGCCCAGGGCGTGACCGTCGGGGGCAGCGGATTCGGCGCCTACCTGCAGTCGATCCCGTTCATCTTCTTCGGGTGGACGGCGATCGCGGTCGCCCTGCTGATGAGCATCGGCTGGCTGCCGCGATTCGGTCCGCTGAAGAAGGACGCCCTGCGGGCGGAGCGGGACGGCGACGTCTTCCCCCTCGGCACGACGGATGCGGAACGCCGCGCGGAGGGAGCGGCTCTGCTCTCCGAGCTGCGCGCGGACGACCCCGACGGTTCGACGGCGCAGCGGGTCGCCGTGGCGCTGGAGACCTCGACGGAGGCATGGCGCCGGCCGCAGCCGTGGTCGTTCCTCCTCGCGATGGCAGTGCTCGTGGGCGTCACCATCGCGACCGACGCCAACGTCGTCGCCGGCACCGCGGCCGCGCTCGCCGTCACGATCGTGCTCGTCCTCGCGCAGCGCCGTCTCTCCGTACGGGGCGTGCTGGACGCGGCGCTGGAGGGCATCGAGAGCATGCTCTTCGTCATGGTGCTCACCGTGCTGGCGTTCATGGTGCAGGAGATGAACATCACCCTGCAGCTCGCCGAGTTCGTCATCCAGGTCACGGAGCCGGTGCTCACCCCGGCGCTGCTGCCCGCCATCGTGTTCGCCGTCTGCGGCGTCTACGCCTACGCGACCGGCTCGTTCTGGGACCTGGCGGCGGTCATCACCCCGGTGGTGCTGCCGCTCGCGCTGGCCCTCGGCGCGGACCCGATCCTGGCGGGCGCGGCGGTGTTCTCCGGGGCGGCGCTGGGCAGCACGACCTGCCTCTACGGGGACGGCATCATCCTCGCCTCGCGGTCCATCGGCATCAAGCCGATCAACCTCATGCTGGCCATCCTCCCCTACGCGGGGATCGCCGCCGGGATCTCGCTCGTGCTGTACCTCGTGACGGGCTTCCTCGCGGCCTGAGTCAGGCGCTCGCGGAGCCGAGCAGGATCACGGCCGCCTGCCCCGCGAAGAAGAGCACGAGGAACCCCAGGAGGGCGGCGGCGAGCGACAGGCGCCCGTCGAAGCCCTCCACCTCGGCGATGCCCACCTTGCGGGCACGGAAGGCGAAGACCAGGGTGGCGACGCCGAGTGCGAGCTGCACCCACGGGCTGGCGGGGCCGATGACCTTCGGGAACGCGATGAGCAGACCGCCGATGACCCCGGTCGCGAAGCCGCTCCAGGTAAGGAGGCGGACGGTGCGACGGGCGGAGGCGGCAGACATGATGTCGAGCCTATCCGGCGTCATGCCCCGGTCAGCACCAGCCAGAGCAGGGCGCCGTTCAGGGCGATGAGGAGCACGGATGCCACGATGCCGGCGACCGTCGTCCACGCCCGGTTGACCCAGACGCCGAGCGTGCGGCGCTGCGCGGTGAGGGCCACGAGCGGGATCAGCGCGAACGGGATGCCGAACGACAGCACGACCTGGCTGAGGACGAGGGCGAGCGTCGGGTCCACGCCGATGCCGAGGATCACCAGCGCGGGGATGAGCGTCACCAGGCGCCGGGCCAGCAGGGGGATGCGCACGTGCAGCAGGCCGTGCATGATCTCGGCGCCCGCGTACGCGCCGACGGAGGTCGAGGCGAGACCCGAGGCGAGCAGTCCCACGGCGAAGAAGGTCGCCACGACCGGGCCGAGGCCTGCGGCGAGGGCGGCGTGCGCCCCCTCCAGGGAGTCGGTCCCCGCGACGCCCGCGAGGTTCGCCGCCGCGAGGAGCAGGATGCCGAGGTTCACGGAGCCTGCGATGACCATGGCGATCGTCACATCCCACCGTGTCGCCGTGAGCAGGCGGCGGATCCGCGAGGTCTCGATCCGGGCCGCCTCCTCGGTCGTCTCGGCACTCGTCGCACCGAACCGGTCGCGGGCCAGGGAGGAGTGCGCGTAGATCGCGTGCGGCATGATCGTCGCGCCGAGGATCGAGGCGGCGAGAAGCACGGACCCCGTGTCCTCGAAGCGCGGCACGAGGCCGCTCACCACGCCGGCCGGGTCGGGTGGCGCGAGGAACAGGCCGGCCATGAAGCCGATCGTGATCACGAGCATGAGTCCGATGATCACGAACTCGAAGGGACGGGCGCCGCGACGGTTCTGCACCGCGAGCAGGACCATCGACACGGCCCCGGTGATGAGTCCGCCCCACAGCAGCGGGACGCCGAAGAGCAGGTTCAGGGCGACGGCGCCGCCGATGACCTCGGCGAGGTCGGTCGCCATCGCGACCAGCTCCGCCTGCAGCCAGTACGCGCGGCGGGCCCAGGGTCGGCGCAGCCGCCGGCCCAGCACCTCCGGGAGGCTCTGGCCGGTGACGACGCCGAGCTTCGCGGACAGGTACTGGATCAGCCAGGCCATCACGTTGCCGGCGACGACCACCCACACGAGCAGATAGCCGTACTGCGCCCCCGCCGTCATGTTGCTGGCGACGTTGCCCGGGTCGAGGTAGGCGACACCCGCCACCAGCGCCGGTCCCAGCAGCCACAGCAGGCGCGGCGAAGCGATGCGAGCGGGGATCAGAGAGGCGGCGGAATCTTTAGGCACACCGAAACCGTAGCGTATTTTTCGGCGTACCTAAATCTCTGTCGAGATAGCTGGGCCCCTACGGCGACGGGGCGCCGGCTCCTCCGCCCGACGGCGACCAGGCGGAGACGGCGATAGCCTGGCGGGATGGATGCGCAGCGCCCCGAGAGCATGGAACCGACCGCCCCCGGGGGGTCCTCGGCGCAGCCCGGATACGGCGTCGGCCCGTGGCCTGGAGGGCCGTCGGCCTGGCCTGAGGGAGAGCAGTACGATCCCGAGCTCCTCGCGCACGGCGACACGCGGAACGTCATCGACCGCTATCGCTACTGGCGCATGGAGGCGATCGTCGCCGACCTCGATACGCGGCGTCATCCGTTCCACGTCGCGATCGAGAACTGGCAGCACGACATGAACATCGGTTCCATCGTGCGCAGCGCCAACGCGTTCCTCGCCGACACGGTGCACATCATCGGCCGCCGTCGCTGGAACAAGCGCGGCGCCATGGTGACCGACCGCTACCAGCACGTCGTGCACCACGAGGACATCGCGGCCTTCGCCGCCTGGGCGGCCGCGGAGGGGCTGCCCGTCATCGCGATCGACAACGTCGACGGGGCCGTGCCGGTGGACCGCGCCGATCTGCCGCGCTCGTGCGTGCTCCTGTTCGGGCAGGAAGGGCCCGGGCTGTCGTCGGAGGCGCTGACCGCCGCTTCGGGTCACATCGAGATCACGCAGTACGGCTCGACCCGCTCGATCAACGCGAGTGCCGCCGCCGCCGTCATCATGTACGAGTGGTGCCGCCGCCACGCGGAGTGACCACGAGGAGCGGTCGCGCCTGCTCCGTCAGGCCGGATCGATCCCGAACAGGTGTCGCGAGATCGCGCTGACGTCGCGGTCGAGACCGTCCATGCGCCGGCTCAGGCCATGCACCTCCTTCCGGAGATCCCCGATCTCGGCTTTCACGCCGACGATCTCGCTCTTGATCCCGCCGATCTCGCCTTTGATCCCGCCGATCTCGCCTTTGATCCCGCCGATCTCCGTGTGGATCCCGCCGATCTCCGTGCGGACCGTGCCGATCTCCGTCTTGATGATCCTCACGAACATCGTCGCCATGAGCGTGATCGTGGCGTACATGCCCGAGGCGAGAACCCCGATCGTGGTCCATACCTGTGCGTCGTTCATCCCCAGCATCCCTTCAGTGTCGCTCCATGCTGGACCGGAGGGCGAGAGGGGCGGGGTGCTGTATTCCGCTCTGCCCGGCGATGGGGGATAAGTCGTTCTCTCCGTCGACTGTGGAGGACTTATGCCGACGCGGCGAGCCATCGCCCGGAGCGCACTCGCCACCCCAGCGTCGCCAGCCGTGCGAGCAGGTACACCCCGAAGAACGCGATGGCGAGCCACACGAGGCCGGCGGTGCCGTCGACCCCCGTCGCGGCGATGATGCCCAGGGCGGGAAGGAACGGCACGAGGTTCAGACCGCCCGCGATCGCCAGGTACCGGGCGTCGTCGGCCCCCATGAGCACGCCGTCGAGCACGAACACCACGCCCGCGATCGGCTGCGCCACCGCGAGCACGAGCAGGGCCGGCTGCACCACCTCCGCCACGGCCCGGTCGCCGGTGAAGACGATGCCGAGCACCCCGGACAGGGCGGCGATGACGGCGCCGACTACGACGCCGAACCACGCTCCCCACGCGACCGTCCGCGCCAGCACTCGGCGCACCTGCTCCTCGTCACCGGCGCCCAGCTCCTTGCCGATCAGCGCCTGCGCGGCGATCGCGAGCGCGTCGAGGGCGAAGGCCGCCGCCGAGAAGATGGTGAACACGATCTGCCACCCGGCGAGCTCCTCGGTGCCGATCCCGGTCGCCACGGCCACGGTGGCGAGCAGGGCGACGCGCAGGCTCACGGTGCGGAGGAACAGCCAGCCGCCCGACGTCGCGGTGTGGCGCAGGCCCTCCCGCTGGGCGCGCAACGAGGCGCTGTGCCGGGTCGCCAGGCGCCGGACCACGAGCGCGTACGCCGCGACCATGCCCCATTGCGCCGTCACCGTACCTGCCGCGGAGCCGGCGATGCCCCAGCCGAGGCCGTAGATGAAGAGCCAGTTCAGCAGGGCGTTCGCCGCGAAGCCGAGCCCCGCGATCCACAGTGGGGTCATGGTGTCCTGCATCCCGCGCAGCAGCCCGGTGGCGGCGAACACGATGAGCATCGCCGGGAGCCCCCACATCGAGATCACGAGGTACTCGTTCGCCTGTGCCGCGACCTCCGCGCTCGCGCCGAACAGGGAGACGAGCCAGGGCGACGAGACGGCGCCGACGACGGCGAGCACGGCACCAAGGCCAAGCGCGAGCCACATGCCGTTGATCCCGACCGAGACTGCCTCTCCCGGACGCCCGGCCCCGAATCGTCGCGCGACCGCGGGGGTCGTGGAGTACGCGAGGAACACCATGAGGCCGACGATCGTCTGCAGCACGGCTCCGGCGATGCCGAGCCCGGCGAGGGGGACGGTGCCGAGATGGCCGACGAGGGCGGCGTCGACGATGAGGAAGGCCGGCTCCGCGATGAGCGCACCGAGGGCGGGGACCGCCAGGCGCAGGATCTCGCGGTTCAGGGAGGTGCGGGCGGCCATCCTCCGAGCCTATGACCTGTCGTCGACACCCGAGACCGCCGGCCTCGACCGGACGTAGGGTGAAGGAGGAGATCCCAGCGGACGGAGGCGCACCATGACGGATCCCCGGGAGGCGGCCGCGCGCTATCGAGCGCGGCAGCAGCAGGGCGATGCTGCCCCCGACGAGGCGGACACCGCCGCGCCGCCCGGTGCCGCGGCCGCGGTGGACCGCGCCGCCTTCGTCGAATCCGCCATCCAGGTCGCCATCCGTCGCGGCGACTTCGACGATCTGCCGGGAGCCGGGAAGCCGCTCGAAGGTCTCGGCGACCACCACGACCCGGACTGGTGGATCCGCCGGAAGATCGAGACCGAGGGCCTGACCGGGCTCGGCCCTCCCGCCATCCTCCTGCGCACGGAGGACCGAGAGCTCGACGGGCAGCTCGACCTCCTCGGTCGCGAGTCCGACGTGCGCGAGGTGCTCGAGGACTTCAACCGGCGTGTGCGCGAGGCCCGACGCCAGCTCCAGGGCGGACCTCCCGTCGTGACCCCGCTGCGCGACGTCGATGCCGAGGTCGCCGCGTGGGTGCAGCGCCGCGCGACGCGGCCCGCCCCTGCCGAAGCGGCAGCCCCGCGCCGACGCTTCGGGCGTCGACGCCGGGACTGACCTCTTCTGGACACCGTGGGGGGACCCCGGCCATAGGCTGGAGCGCATGACCGACGTGCTTCCCGCGGGCCTCGCGCTCGACGACCTCAGCCCCGACATCCGCCCGCAGGACGATCTGTATCGTCACGTGAACGGCGCCTGGATCGCTCGCACCGAGATCCCCGGAGACAAGGCGCGCTGGGGCTCGTTCCATCTGCTGGCCGAGCAGGCCGAGAAGGACGTCCGCGCGATCGTCGAGGAGTCGCAGGAGGCGGAGGAGGGCACCCTCGCCCGCAAGATCGGCGACCTCTTCGCGAGCTTCATGGACACCGACCGCATCGCCGCGGCCGGCGTGACCCCGCTGGCCGAGACGTTCGCCGAGATCGACGCGATCGACGGCATCCCGGCCTTCCTCCGTACCGTGGGCGCCTACGACCGGGAGGGTCGCGCGGCGGTCATCGGCCTCTACGTCGACGGCGACCCCGGGAACCCGGAGCGCTACCTGCCGGTGCTCGTGCAGGCCGGGCTCTCGCTGCCGGACGAGAGCTACTTCCGTCTCGACACCTTCGCGGACACCCGCGCGGCGTACCGGGAGCATCTCGAGCGCCTGCTCACTCTCGCCGACGTCGCCGATGCCGCGGCGCAGGCCGAGCGCTCCATCGCGCTGGAGACCGAGCTCGCCGGACACCACTGGGACAACGTGCGCAGCCGTGACGCGGTGGCGACCTACAACCTCAAGACGTGGGATGAGCTGCAGGAGCTGGCCGGCGTCGACCTCACCCCGTGGCGTGACGCCGTGACGCCGACGAATGCGCAGGCGTTCGACGAGGTCGTCGTCGCGCAGCCGAGCTTCTTCGAGGGGTTGGGCGCTCTGCTCACGCCGGAGCGGCTGGACGACTGGAAGGCCTGGCTGCGCGCGAAGGTCGTGCACGCGGCGGCGCCCTACCTCACCGACGAGCTCGTGCGGGAGAACTTCTCGTTCTACGGCACCCAGCTCACCGGCGTTCCGACGCTCCGCGAGCGCTGGAAGCGCGGCGTCTCCGTCACCGAGGGGGCGCTGGGCGAGGCGATCGGCAAGGTCTACGTCGAGCGGCACTACCCGCCGACGGCGAAGGCGGCCATGGACGAGCTCGTCGCCAACCTCGTCGAGGCCTACCGGCAGAGCATCGAGACGCTCGAGTGGATGACCGCGGAGACCCGCCAGCGCGCGCTGGCGAAGCTCGATGCGTTCACGCCGAAGATCGGCCACCCCGAGGTGTGGCGCGACTACTCGGCCCTCGTGATCGACCGGACCGATCTCCTCGGCAACGTGCGCCGAGCGGCGATCTTCGAGCACGACCGCAACATCGACAAGGTCGGGAAGCCGATCGACCGCACCGAGTGGCACATGCCGCCGCAGATGGTGAACGCCTACTACAACCCCTCGATGAACGAGATCGTCTTCCCTGCGGCCATCCTCCAGTACCCGTTCTTCGACGCCGGGCGCGATGCGGCGGCGAACTACGGTGGGATCGGCGCGGTCATCGGGCATGAGATCGGCCACGGCTTCGACGATCAGGGAAGCCGGTACGACGGCGAGGGGCGCCTGCAGGACTGGTGGACAGACGCCGACCGCGCGGCCTTCGAGGAGCGCACGAAGGCGCTCATCGCACAGTACGACGTCCTCGTGCCGGAGGGCCTGGACGCCGAGCACCATGTGAACGGCGCCCTCACGATCGGTGAGAACATCGGCGATCTGGGCGGCCTCGGCATCGCGCTGAAGGCGTACGAGCTGTCGCTGCGCGCCGATCCGTCGGTGCCGGAGCCTGTCGAAGGGCCGGTCATCGACGGCTACACCGGGGTGCAGCGGCTGCTCCTGTCGTGGGCGCAGGTCTGGCAGCAGAAGAGCCGGGAGGCCGAGACCCTGCGTCTGCTGACGATCGATCCGCATTCGCCGAACGAGTTCCGGTGCAACCAGATCGTCCGGAACATCGACGCGTTCTACGAGGCATTCGGGGTCACCGAGAACGACGCCCTGTGGCTGCCGGAGTCGTCCCGGGTGACCATCTGGTGACGAACCTCCGCACTCTGTGAGGCACGCTCCGGCGGTGGGGTTACGATAGCCCTGCCGCCGGGGCGCCCTTCCCGGATGTGCAGTATCCCTCCCCTCCTGAAGGACCACGCGTGGGTGCGACCGACCCTGGTGACGCGTTCCGGAACCCCTCGGCTCCCGGAGCGTCCGGGAGCGCGCCCGAGTCGTCCAGCGGTCGCCGTTCGCAGCGGCCGGGAGCCCGTCGGCTGCCCCGCCGCGTGGCCATCGGCCGGCGGTCGTTCACGTCGACGCTGAAGGCTCTCGAAGGGCTCGCGAACTCCGGGGCGCAGGTGTCGGTGCACGTTGTCGACCTCGACTCCCATGTGCACGTGCTGGCGGGAGACGACCACGTCACCATGCCCGTCGCCGGGCTCGGTGTGGTCCCGCTGCTCATCGAGGTCGCGGCCGCGTTCGAGTCCGGCGCCCTCGATCCGCTCGAGATCGTGGAGCGCACGAGCGTCGAGGCCGTGGAGAGCTCCGGACTGTGGCGGCACCTGCGGGCCCCGGCCCTGCCGCTGGAAGATCTCGCCGTGCTGGCCGCGACGGCCGGCGATCCGATCGCCGTGAACATCCTGCTGGAGAAGGTGGGGCACGACCGGGTGCGGGAGCGCATCGAGGGGCTGGGGCTGCGTCGCACCGCCCTGCTCGACCGGTTCCGCGACCGCCGTGGCCCGGACGACGCCCCGCAGGTCGCCGTGGGATCGGCACGCGAGCTGGCCGGACTGTTCTCCGCCCTCGTGAACTCCCAGGTCGTGGATGCCGCCGTCAGCGCCCAGGTCTCGGAGTGGCTCAGCCTCAACCAGGATCTCAGCCTCGTGGCCGCCTCGACCGGACTCGACCCCTTCGCACACGAGCACGATGCGCACGGCCTGCTGTTCGTGAACAAGACCGGGCGAGACCGGGGTGTGCGCGCCGAGGCGGGGGTGCTCGCGGGGCCGCGGGCTGGTGTCGCCTACTCGATGATCGTGTGCTTCGACGACCTGTCGATCAGCCACCGTCTCCGTGCGCACGACGCCTTCCGCGTGCTCGGCGTCGAGCTCATGGAGTACACGCACTGATCCCGCCTGATCCCGCGCGTGAACGGAGGCATCCGCGTGGCATCAGGCGCCCAGGGGTATGCCAGCCTGATGTGGCGCGCTCGCCTGATCGCGCGAGGCGCGGGCTAGCATCGGGGCATGCCTCAAGCCTGGACCCCGCACCGCCGCGACGACGGAGAGCTGCTCGGCTGGATCCATCCGGAGGGCGAGGACTGGGTCGCCGTCGATGTCCTCGGGCGCAGGCTCTACGGCCCGGGCGAGTGGCTCGCCGCGGAGGCCGCGCTGGACGAGCACGGCATCGCCTGGCTCGCTGATCCGTGGATGCTCGAGGGAGAGGACGACCGCCCGCTGCGGGTGCGCATCCTCGAGGTGACGCCGGACGAAGAGGGCGTGCCGGGGCGCATCGTCGTGAAGGTCGACGACTTCGGGGACATGACCCGACCCGCGACCGCACGGTTCACTCTGCCGTGGCCGCTCCCCGCCCGGCTGCGGCCGCCGCGTGCCGATGATCCGGACCCGCGCACGATCTCCCGCTGAGACCCGGCGCCGCACGTCGCAGATCCGCCGCACGTCGCACGTTCCGCGGGAATCCTTGCGACCTCGTCGCGAATCCCCGACCTCGCGCGAGTCAGCCCGGGAGTGACGGGTGCTGCTCCGTGGCGCGCCGCCGCGGGATGAACAGGGACAGGACCACGGCCACGATGCCGGCGGCGATCGCGAGCCAGAAGCACACCTCGAACGCGGCCCTCGTCGGCACGGCCACCCCGCCGACGTCGACGCTCATCGCCGCGAGCACGCCGCCCATCACGGCCGAGGCCGTCGAGGTGCCGACGGAGCGGAACAGTGCGTTGAGGCCGTTCGACGCCCCGGTCTCGTTCGCGGGCACGGAGCGCATGATGATCATGGGCATCGCGGCGAAGGTGAAGCCGATGCCGACGCCGATGAAGATGTTGGCGACGAAGATGTGCCACACCTCGGTCGACCACAGCAGCACGAAGACATAGGCGAGGACGATCGCGACGGCCCCGACGGTGAAGAGCGGACGCGGCCCTACGGTGCGCTCCAGCCACCCGGACAGCGGCGAGATCACCATCATGACCAGACCCGCCGGCATGATCACGAGGGAGGCGGCCACCATGTCGAGCCCGAATCCGGCGCCGCCCACCGCCGGCATCTCCAGCATCTGCGGGAACGTGACGTTCGAGGCGAACAGGGCGAAGCCCATGCCGATCGCGGCGATGTTGGTGAAGAGGACCGCGGGCCGGGCGGCGACGCGCAGGTCGAGCAGCGGATCGTCCGTGCGCAGCTGGTACCAGCCCCACAGCAGCAGCACGGCGACGCCGCCGATTACGCAGACGAGGGTGAGCGGTGCCGTCCAGCCCCACTCGGCGCCGCGGGAGACGAACAGCAGCAGGCCCGTGAGGCCGATCGCGAGTCCGATGGCCCCGAGCACGTCGAGGCGACCGGGGGAGCGGAGCACGTCCTCCGGCACCACGGCGAGCACCAGGAGCAGCCCGAGGACTCCGAGGGCCGCGGCGAGCCAGAACAGCATGTGCCAGTCGGCGTTCTCGGCGAGCAGCGCGGCGACGGGCATGCCGATCGCCCCGCCGACGCCCATGGTCGCGCTCATCAGGGCCACCGCGGTGCCGAGGCGTTCGGGGGGCAGCACGTCGCGCATGATCGCGATGCCGAGGGGGACGACGCCGGTCACGGCCCCCTGGAGGGCCCGGCCGATGATGACGCCGACGATGGATCCGGAGAGCGCGGCGATGACCGACCCCACGATGAGGATCGCGAGGAGCACGATGACGACGCGGCGCTTGCCGTACATGTCGCCGAGACGGCCGGAGATCGGGGTCGCGACGGCGGCCACGAGCAGGGTGATCGTGACCACCCAGGTGGTGTCCTCGCGAGAGGAGTTCAGCAGCTGCGGCAGCTCGGCCTGCAGCGGCACGACGAGGGTGAACATGAACGACGAGCACAGGCCCGCGAACGCCAGCACCGCGATGATCGCCCACCGCGGAGGGGTGCGGGAGAGGCGTTTCCTGGCTCTGTCGTCGTTCGCACCCACCGGCTCAGGCTATCGGCGTTCCCGGTATCGCGGGGCCGATGTGGTTGCATGGCCGGATGACGGATGACACCGCGCCCGTGCAGCGCCCTGCCGACTCCCCGTACCACCGCCGGCTCCCGATCGGCGAGGTGCTCGACGCCTCGGCGCTCGCGGAGGGCCTGCCCTGGGCGTTCGAGAGCATCACGATGCGACCGCTCGAGCCGATGCTCGTGCCGGAGGAGCCCCGAGCGGGCGAGCACGACCCGGCCGCGTGCGGCCACTGCGGTCCGAGCGTGCACACCATCTGGCACGACGACCTCTGGCAGGTGCGTTCCGGGTGGGACGTCGGCGGTCTGCCCTTCATCGGCGGCGTCGCGCCGCGCGAGCACTGGCTCCTGGAGAACGCGCCGCAGGACGTGCTCGCCGGCCTCGGACCGCTGATGCAGCGCGTGTCGGAGGCGGTCAAGAGCATCCCCGGCGTCGCCCGCTGCCACTTCGGGCGCTGGAACGACGGCTCCGCGCACATGCACATGTGGGCGCTGGCCCGACCGGCCGGGATGATGCAGGGACGCGGTGCGGTGCTCGCGTTCTGGGACGGGATCCTGCCGCCGCTGCCGGCGGAGATGGCCGAGGACCACCTCCGCATCGTCGCGGAGGCGCTCGCCGCGGGCGGGGGCGAGGCCTTCCCGTACCGATGAGCCGGAGTCGGTTTCCGGGAACGGGCGGAGGAGGGGCAGACTGGGATCGTGCGAACCATCCGCGATCTCGACACCGTTGAACTCATCCTCGACGCCCAGAGCCTGCTCGACTCCATCCGGGGCCCGCAGCGCGTGGTGGACGCCGGGACCCTCCGTGCCCTGCAGCAGTCGGGCAACTACGTCGTCGGCTTCTTCGACGGCGAGGGCGACGAGGAGCGCATGGTCGGCGCCTCGATCGCCTTCTTCGGCGAACCGGCCCGCCGTGCCATGCACTCGCACATCACGGCTCTGCTGCCCGAGTACCGGGGGCGCGGATGGGGGCGGGAGCTCAAGGAGCACCAGCGGCAGTGGGCGTTCTCCCGCGACGTCGGCCGCATCACCTGGACCTTCGACCCGCTGGTCGCCCGGAACGCGCACTTCTTCCTCACCGTCCTCGGCGCGCGCGCCACGGGCTACTCGGTGAACCGGTACGGCATCTTCGGCGGTGGCGACGCGGGCGACGAGAGCGACCGCCTCGACGTCGAGTGGGCGCTCGCGGACATCGCCAAGCCCCCGGCGGAGGACGCCGTCGTGGAGACGCTGGAGATCCCGGACGACATCGAGGGCATGCGGGAGTCCGACCCCGCGGCCGCGCACGAGTGGCGGCTGCGGCTGCGCGCGCAGATGGAGGGCCTGCTCGGCAGCGGCCTCCACATCGCGGGCTTCGAGACCGGCCGGGGCTACCTCTTCACCGAGTGATCGCCGGGGCCGTCACCGCACGCCCCGCATGAGCCGCAGCACCGGCTTCACGCTCAGCAGGAGTCCGATGCCGACGAGGATCGCGATGCCGCCGAGGATCGAGAAGTACGGCACCTCGTTCTCCGGATCGTAGAACTTCACGAGCTCGCCCGAGATGGCGGTGCCGAGGGCGATCGACAGGAAGAACAGCGCGACCATCTGCGTGTGGAAGACGGCGGGAGCGAGCTTCGTCGTCACCGACAGACCGACCGGCGAGAGCAGCAGCTCGGCGACGGTGAACACGAAGAGGATGCCGACGATCGCGAGCAGCGGCGTCGAGTTCGCACCGCCGCCGGAGAACGGCAGGAACAGCAGGAACGCGGAGCCCATGATGATGGCGGCCAGTCCGAACTTGACGGGGGTCGACGGCTGGCGCTTCCCGAGCTTCGTCCAGATCGCCGCGAAGACCCCGGACAGGATGATGATGAACACCGGGTTGATGGACTGCACCCACGACACCGGCATCTCCCACCCGAACAGGTCGCGGTCGAGCCGCTTGTCGGAGTAGATCGTCAGCACCGTGAACTGCTGCTGGTACAGCGACCAGAACGCGACGCTCGTGAGGAACAGCGGCAGGAACCCCCAGACCCGCGAGCGCTCGGTGGCGTCGATGCGACGGCTGCCGAGGATGACCGCGAAGTAGGCGACCGCGGCGACCACGGTGACCGCGATCACGATGGTGGCGAGGTTGTCGGCCTGGATGACTCCGGTCAGCACGAGGACCGCGATCACGACGACCGCACCGACCGCGATGCCGGCGACCAGCGGGTAGCGCGTGCGGGGGAGCGGGTTCGGCACCTCGCGCGCGGAGGCGGGCAGGCCGCGGCGGCCGAACGAGTACTGCACGAGCCCCAGCGTCATGCCGAGGGCGGCGAGGCCGAACCCCCAGTGGAAGCCGAGGGTCGACTGGAGCAGTCCGGTGAGGATCGGACCGAGGAAGGCGCCGAGGTTGATGCCGAGGTAGAACAGCGAGAACCCGGCGTCGCGTCGTTCGTCGTCCGGACGGTACAGCGTCCCCACGACCGACGTGGCGTTCGCCTTCAGGCCTCCCGAGCCCAGGGCCACGAGCACGAGTCCGACCCCGACGCCGACGAACCCCGGCAGGAGCGCGAGGGCGAGGTGGCCGGAGACGATGACGATGGCGCTGACGAACAGCACCCGCTCGGAGCCGAACAGCCGATCGGCGAGCCAGGCTCCGAGGATGGTGGACAGATACACCGAGCCGCCGTACGCGCCGACGATCCCGCCCGCCACCGCCTCCGGGAGGCCGAGGCCGCCATCGGCCACCGAGAAGTACAGGTAGATGAGCAGGATGCCTTGCATGCCGTAGAAGCTGAAGCGCTCCCACATCTCCACGCCGAAGATGTGCACGAGCGACCACGGCTGTCCGAAGAAGCGGGTGTCCTCGTCGCGGGAGGCGGGCGGCTGCGCGGTGGTGCTCATGCGTGGGACGGTACTCCTCCCGCGGGGCCCGCGGCCAGGGGTTGCGCTCCGGCCCCGGATAGAATGGGGGTGCCCGTGCTCACGGGCATTCTCCGCATCCGACCATTGGAGCCACCGTGGCCGAACAGTCCCGCCTCGACAAGGTCATCGCCCTCGCCCGCCACCGCGGTTTCGTGTTCCAGGCGGGTGAGATCTACGGCGGTTCCCGGTCGGCCTGGGACTACGGACCCCTCGGCACCGAGCTGAAGGAGAACATCCGGCGGCAGTGGTGGCAGACGTTCGTGCGCGGCCGCGGCGACATGGTCGGCCTCGACTCCAGCATCATCCTGCCGAAGCGCGTGTGGGAGGCCTCGGGTCACGTCGCGACCTTCACCGACCCGCTCGTCGAGTGCCTGCAGTGCCACAAGCGCTTCCGTGCCGACAACCTCATCGAGGACTTCGAGGCGCGCAAGGGTCGCAAGGCCGAGAACGGTCTCGCCGACATCCCCTGCCCGAACTGCGGCACCAAGGGGCAGTACACCGAGCCGAAGGCCTTCTCCGGTCTGGTGAAGACCTACCTCGGCGTCGTCGACGACGAGTCCGGCCTCTACTACCTGCGTCCCGAGACCGCGCAGGGCATCTTCGTGAACTTCTCGAACGTGCTCACCGCGAGCCGCAAGAAGCCGCCGTTCGGCATCGGCCAGGTCGGCAAGGCGTTCCGCAACGAGATCACCCCCGGCAACTTCATCTTCCGCACCCGCGAGTTCGAGCAGATGGAGATCGAGTTCTTCACGCCGCCCGCCGAGGCGCCGCAGTGGTTCGACCACTGGGTAGAGGCGTGCTGGAACTGGTTCATCGACCTCGGGATCGACCCCGCGAACATGCGCCAGTTCGACGTGCCGGAAGACGACCGCGCGCACTACTCGGCCGGCACCATCGACGTCGAGTACCGCTTCGGCTTCGCGGGCAAGGAGTGGGGCGAGCTCATGGGCGTCGCCAACCGCACCGACTACGACCTCTCCAGCCACAGCGAGGCCTCCGGCCAGAGCCTGACGTACTTCGACCAGGCCACGGGTGAGCGCTACACGCCGTACGTGATCGAGCCGTCGTTCGGTCTCACCCGAGCGATGATGGCCTTCCTCGTCGACGCGTACGTCGAGGAGCAGGTGCCCAACGCCAAGGGCGGCACCGACACCCGCACCGTCCTCAAGCTCGATCCGCGCCTGGCTCCGGTCAAGGCCGCGGTGCTCCCGCTGTCGCGCAACGAGAACCTGTCGCCGCTCGCCCGCGAGGTCGCCGACACGCTCCGCGGCTCGTGGGCCGTCGACTTCGACGACGCCGGTGCGATCGGCCGCCGCTACCGCCGCCAGGACGAGATCGGCACGCCGTTCTGCGTCACGGTCGACTTCGACTCGCTCGACGACCGTGCCGTGACCGTGCGCGACCGCGACACGATGGCGCAGGAGCGCGTCCCGATCGACGAGCTGCACGCCTACCTGGCGGAGCGCCTCCGCGGCGCCTGACGTGACGGCACCGGGGGGAGCCGCCGCACGGGGGGAAGCCTCGCCCGTGCGTCCGGTCGCGGCCATCGTGCTCGGGGCGCTCGCGGTGTCGTGGATGATCCTCACGGTGCTCGACCTGCGGGAGAACGACGGCGCGGGGCCCATCATCGCGATGTTCGGCATCCCCGCGCTCGCCGCCGCGGTCATCATCCAGATCGTGATGACGCGGCTGGGGGAGCGCAAGCGAGTGCCGAAGGCCGTGTTCTGGTGGGTGCTCGCGGTGCTGCCGCTCGGGACCCTGGCGGGCTTCGTCGTCGCGATCCTCCGTGACCCGGACTACTTCATCGCGGACGAAGGCCCCTGGATGCTCCTCTGGGTGCCGGTCTTCATCGTCGTGGGGCTGCTGCTCGGCGCCCTCGTCTGGTTCTTCTTCGTCTTCCCCCTCGTCTCGCTCGTGACCGTGATCCGCTTGATCGCGCGCGGGGATGCGAAGCCCGGCGCCCTCATCATGCCGATCGTGCTGCTGAGCCTCGGCGTGCTGAGCATCGTGGGCGGACTCTCGATCGACACCGACAGCAGCGGCCGCGCGTCGTGGGGATCGATCATCGCCGCGTTCCTCGGTCTTCCCGGGAACTACGAGGTGATCTGGGAGCCCGGCCTCTGGATCGTCCGCGGCATCGTCCTCGCGATCATCCTCCTCTTCGCCCTCCCCCGCTTCTCCTCCCGCCTCGCCCGCCCTCGCTGATCCGCCGAGACCCCGGGTCCTCGCCGAGACCCCGGGGTGCATGCGGGCACACGTCGGGGTCTCGCCGGGAAAGCGGGGTCTGGCGGACGCTGAGCGACCCTGCTATGGTCGCTCCTCGTGGGTACTCTGATTCGCTAGATCGGGACGCCGCGTCGAGAGCTCTTCTCCGCGGTGGGTCCTGAGCGAACGCGCCCGACTCCGGGCGCGGTCGAGGTTCCTGTTCCCCGCGTCATCGACGCAGATCCCGGCGGTGCGCGTGCGCCGCTGGAGAGGACCCCTCATGTTCCCTGTACTCTCGACCCCTTCCGACTCCTCGGCGCGCGCTCATCGCGAGTGCGCGCTGCAGGCCGCCTCCGTCCGGTTCGCCGACCGACTCGTCCTGGACCGGATCGATCTCGCCGTCGGCCCCGCCGATCGCCTCGCCGTCATCGGCGACAACGGCGCCGGCAAGTCGACGCTGCTCGATCTGCTCGCCGGTGTTTTCGCGCCGACGTCCGGGGAGGTGCGGCTCGACCTCCCCGGCGGGGTCGCGCATGCCCGGCAGAACCCCGTGTTCGCGGACGGAGCGACGGTGGCCGATGCCATCGACGAGCTCCTCGGCGACCTCCGCGCGCTGGAGCACGACCTCGCCCGTGCGTACGACCTCCTCGCCGCCGCGACCCCTTCCGAGCGTGCGGAGCAGATGGCCGCCGTGGCCCGGTTGCAGGACCGTTTCGAGTCCCGCGGCGGATACGAGGTCGACCGTCGCATCGACGCCGCCCTCGAACAGCTCGGGGTGGGCGGGCTGGACCGCGGGCGATCGGTGGCCGCGTTGTCGGGCGGAGAGCGGGCGCGGCTCGCTCTCGCGGTCGCCCTCTCTTCCGGAGCCGAGCTGCTGCTCCTCGACGAGCCCACGAACGACCTCGACGACCGGGCGCTGACCTGGCTCGAGGCGCGACTGGCCGCGCATCGGGGAGCGCTGGTGATCGTGACGCACGACAGGGACTTCCTGGACCGTTTCGCGACGGCTGTCGTGCAGGTGGAGGACGGTCGGATCCGCCGCTACGGCGATGGCTACGCCGGGTTCCTGCGAGCGCGCGAGGCCGAGCGACGGGCGGCGACCGCGCGCCACGAGGAGTGGAAGGCCGAGCTCGCCCGCACCGAGTCCCTGCTCGCGGCCAACGCGTTCCGGTTGGAGGCGATCCCGCGGAAGCTCGAGCTCGACGGTTTCGGTCATGGCGCGTTTCGGGCGCGGAGCCGTGATCACGGCGCCGTCGGACGCATCCGCATGGCGAAGGAGAGGTTGTCGCGGCTGCGTGAGAACCCGTGCCCGCCGCCGCCCGAGCCCCTGCGGTTCGTGGTCGCGGCAGAGGATCGCGCACCGCTCGACGACCCGCTCCTGACCCTCGATGCCCTCTCCCTCCGCGAGCCGGGACGACGGCTCGACGTGTCGCACTGGACGATCGAGGCCGGTTCGCGGTGGCTCGTGACCGGGCCGAACGGAGCCGGGAAGACGACACTCCTCCGTCTCCTCGTCGGCGATCTCCTCCTCGCATCCGGCACGCTCGTCCGCGCCGACGGGCTGCGGGTCGCCTTCCTCCGGCAGGAGGTCGACACGCGCCTGCGGGGTACCGCCGTCGAAGTCTTCGCGGCCCGGACCGGGACGCCACCGGGGGAAGCGCACGACGCTCTCCTGGCTCATGGGCTCTTCCGCGGGCCGGAGGTGGACCGCGACGTGCGGACCCTCTCCGTCGGGCAGCGTCGGCGGCTGGATCTCGCGGTCGCCCTGTCGTCGCCGTTCGATCTGCTGCTGCTCGATGAGCCGACGAACCATCTCGATCCCGAGCTCGTGGAGCAGCTCGAGCACGCTCTCGTCGACCACCCCGCCGCCGTCGTCACGGTGACGCACGACCGGCGGTGGCGGCGTCACGCGGCGGATGCGCGGCGCGTGACGGTCGAGGAAGGGGTGGCCACCGCCTGAGACCCCGCCTTCCCGCCGAAACCCCGGGCTCCGCACGTCCGCACGCCGGGGTTTCGGCGGGAACCCGGGGTCTCGGCGACAGGAAGGAGAGCTACGACGTGACCGTCAGGTGCATGCGCGCATCGCCGCCGGACTCGACCCAGGTGCGCGAACGCTCGAGGATCCCGCGCAGCACATCGAGGTCGACCCGGTCGAGGTCCTTGAGGTAGAGGCAGCCCACCCCCGTCGTGTGCGGGCCGAGCGCGCCGAGAGCCTCCGCGTGGGCGTCCACGCCGTCGAGGAGGTAGATCGTGGTCGCGGACTTTCGAGGGGCGAAGCTCAGAATGCCGCTGTCGCCCTCCGTCCCGGTGGGGTAGCGGTAGTGACAGGAGCCGAACCCGATGATCGAACCCCAGGTCTGCGGCTCGCGCCCGGTGATGTCCCGCAGGAGAGCGGTCAGCGTCTCGGCATCACGGCGACGCACGGCCGGGGAGGAGCGGGCGATCAGGCCCGCGACGTCGTCCCCGGTCGGCTGCACTACTTCGCCGCCTTCGCCGCGGCCTTCATCGCCTTCTTGTACTCGCGCACCTTCGTCAGCGACTCCGGCGACACGATGTCGGCGACGCTGCGGTACGAACCGTCCTCGCCGTAGGGCGCCGAAGCCTCCCGCCAGCCCTCGCCGGTGAACCCGTACTGCTTGCCGAGGAGGGCGAGGAAGATCTTCGCCTTCTGCTCACCGAAGCCGGGAAGGGCCTTGAGCCGTTCGAGCACTTCGGCTCCGCTCGGCTGGGTGCCTGAGTTTGTCGAGGGTCGCGTCCAGAGGGCGGCGGCGTCCCCGTCCCAGTCGTCGACGAGTGCCTGGCACAGCGTCTGCACCCGCGTCGCCATGGAACCGGGGAACCGGTGCACCGCGGGGGTCTGCCGGAAGGCCTCCAGGAACTCCTCCGGTGCCATGCCCGCGATGGCCGCAGCATCCGCGGTTCCGGTCCGCTGCTCGATCTTGAGCGGTCCGGTGAACGCGGTCTCCATGGGGATCTGCTGGTCCAGCAGCATGCCGATCAGCAGAGCCGTCGGGTTCTCGGTCAGCAGGGCGTCGGCGGCGGTGTCTCCGGTGATATGAAGGGCCATGCCTCCAGTCTCCCACCCCGCGGGATCAGGCTGTGGCGGCGTCCTCGACGGTGTCCGCGGCAGGGGTGATCCCGTACAGCGTCGCAAGCGCGGCGGCGAACTCGTCCGCGCGACCGGCGGCGGCGAGCTCATGAGCCCGAACGGTCGGCGTGTGCAGCAGCACGCCCGAGAGGTGACGCAGGGCCTGCTCGACCTTGCCGTCCTCGTCGCCACGCGCACGCGCACGGTCGATCTCGCGCTCCAGCAGTTCGAAGATGTGCGAGCGGAAGGCGACGACCGACGGGGTCACGCTCTGGCGGGCGCCGACCACGTGGAAGGTCTCCGCGGCTTCGCGGACGACGCTCCGGGCGGCGTCCGTCGCCTGCAGCTCCTCCAGCGGGGCGTGCAGGCGGATGGTCTCCAGGTCGAGCAGCGCGACGCCCTCCAGTGCAGCCACGGCCGGGTCGACGTTCCGCGGCATGCCGAGGTCGACCACGAGCCGGCTCGGGACACCGGTCGTGCCGCTGGTGGCGACGACGGGGCAGCCCGCGGCGGCGAGGCCGACCGGGAGCTGCAGGTGCTCCGGGCCCAGCACGGGCTCGGTCGCGGTGGTGCAGGTGATCAGCAGCGTGGAGTGCGCCGCCGTGCGGGCATACTCCTCGGCTGGCACCGGGCGGATGTCGTGCTTCGCCGCGAAGATCTCCGCGCGGCCGGACGGGGAGTAGACGGAGATATCGACGGCACCGCGCTCGCGCAGGGTCGCGAGAGTGACGGCCGCGTAGGCGCCCGTACCGACCAGCAGCACGCGCTCGGCGGCCCAGTCGGCGATGCGGCTGTCCGCGAGCTCCAGCGCGAGGCGCACGAGCGAGCGCCCGGCGCGGCCGAGGGCGGTGACGTTCTTGACCTTGCGCTGCGCCTGGCTCGCGCGCTGGAACAGCCGCTCGAGCTCGGGAGACGTGGTGCCGTCCTTCCGGGCCGACTTCAGCGCCCGACGGACCTGGCCGGCGATCTCACCCTCACCGGAGACGACGGACTCGAGGCCGGAGGCGACGGAGAAGAGGTGCTCGGCGACGCGGCGGCCGGAGTGCACGGCATAGGCGCCGTCGAGATCGGCGGCGGGGATGCCGGTCGCGGACTCGACCGCCTCGATCACGGCTTCCACGCCGATGGCGCCGGCCGCGGTCACCGGCTCGTCCATCTCCACGTACGCCTCGAAGCGGTTGCACGTCGCCAGGACCACGGCACCCTGCACGCACGGCGCCATGCCCACGATGGTGGGAGCGACGTCGTCGGGGGTGCGGCTCAGGCGTTCGAGCAGTTCGAAGGAGGCGGTCTTGTGACTCGCCGTCACACACAGCAGCACCCTTCGATTGTACCCGAGCATCCGAAGCCGGGACTCGGCTGCTCCCTATACGCCGGATGGGAGGATGGGGGCATGGCACTCTCCGACGCCCCGCTGCTGTGCGCCCTCACCGGCGACCGCCCCGCCACCGCTCCGGTCTGGTTCATGCGCCAAGCCGGCCGCTCCCTGCCCGAGTACCGGGAGCTGCGGGTCGGCACGAGGATGCTCGACGCCTGCCTCACCCCCGACCTCGCCGCCGAGATCACCCTGCAGCCGGTGCGGCGGCACGGCGTCGACGCAGCGGTCTTCTTCAGCGACATCGTCATCCCGCTGCGTCTCGCCGGCGTGGAGGTCGAGATCGAGCCCGGTCGCGGCCCCGTCTTCGCGAACCCGGTGCGGACGGTCGCGGACGTCGACCGCATCACGGCCATCGATCCGGAGAGCCTGGACGGCAGCGCCATCGCGGAGGCCGTCGGCATCGTCGTCGCGGAGCTCGGCGACACCCCGGTCATCGGCTTCGCGGGGGCGCCCTTCACCCTCGCCGCGTACCTCGTCGAGGGCGGTCCGTCCAAGGAGCACCTGCGTGCGCGCGGCATGATGCACGCGGAGCCCGAGGCCTGGCACCGTCTCGCGGGCTGGCTGGCGCAGATCTCACGGCGGTTCCTGGAGACGCAGCGCGATGCCGGCGCCGCGGTCGTGCAGCTCTTCGACAGCTGGGCGGGCTCCCTCAGCCCCGCCGACTACCGCACCTTCGTGGCGCCGCACTCCCGCACGGCGCTGGACGGCATCGGGGTCCCGACCATCCACTTCGGCGTCGGCACCGGTCCCTTCCTCGGCGACATGCGGCTCGACGGCATCGCGGACGGTGTGGGGGTCGACTGGCGGCTGCCCCTCGATGAGGCCGCCGCGATCCTCGGCCCCGACGTCTCGGTACAGGGGAACATCGACCCCGCGTTCCTCGGCGCGCCGTGGCCGGTGCTCGAGGCGCATGTGCGCGACGTGCTCGAGCGCGGTCGCGCGGCCCGCGGACACATCCTCAACCTCGGCCACGGCGTGCCGCCGGAGACCGACCCCGACCAGCTCACGCGCATCGTCGAGCTCGTGCACGCCGGCTGACCTCCGTTCGAATCGCCTGCTTTGCTGGATCTGCGGCCCAGATGCAGCCATTCACGCGATTCGAAGCGCGCGCGCCAGCCGCAGGTCCGACAGACCGAAGCGTCGGGCCTGACCTCCGTTCGAATCGCGCACCTGGCTGCATCCGCGGCGATTATCCGGCCAATCGGGCGATTCGAAGCACAGGGGCGGTGAAAGGATGGAGGCATGAGTCCCGAGCACCCCGCACCCGCCGACCTGGCCGCCCGTGCCGCACGGAAGCACGTCGTCGTGGTGGGTGGCGGCGTCGGCGGACTGGTGGCCGCCCGCGAATGCGCGAAGGTCGGCATGCGGGTGACGCTGCTCGAGGGGTCAGAGGCCCTGGGCGGCGTGATCCGCAGGGTGGCCCTGGACGGGGTCGTCGTCGACGCCGGGGCCGAGAGCTACGCGACGAAGGGCGGACACGTCCGAGCCCTCGTGGACGACCTCGGCCTCTCCGACCGCGTCGTGACGCCGCAGGCGGGAGGGGCGTGGCTCGCCGGGCTCCCCGGCGGCGGCGCGGCTCCGCTTCCGGCCGGCGGCATCCTCGGCATCCCCGGCAACCCGTTCCAGGACGACGTCCGCCGCATCATCGGCTGGTCCGGCGCCTGGCGGGCCTATCTCGATCGGGTGCGCCCGCCGCTCACGATCGGGCACCAGCTCAGCCTCGGTCGCCTCGTCGCCTCGCGCATGGGGGAGAAGGTGCGCGACCGCCTCGTCGCCCCCGTCACGACCGGCGTCTACTCCGCGTCCCCGGACGACGTGGACATCGATGTCGCCGCCCCCGGACTCAACGCCGCCCTCACCCGCGTCGGTTCCCTGTCCGGGGCCGTGCTGGCCCTCCGCGGTGAGGGCGCGTCGCGCGGCGCGAAGACCCCGGGCGCGGCCGTGGAGGGCCTCGTCGGCGGCATGAACGTGCTCGTCGACGCCCTGGCGGCCGACCTCGACGAACTCGGCGCGACCGTGCGCACCCACGTCCGTGCTCGTCGCCTCACCACCGACGGCACCACCTGGCGCGTGCTGGTCGAGGAGCCGGCCGCGGAGGAGCAGGTCGAGGGGGAGGAGACGACCCAGGAGGCGGAACTCGTGGCCGACGCGGTGATCGTCGCGACCTCCGAGCACACGGCGCGGGAACTGCTCGCGGGCGTCGTGCCCGCTCTCGCAGCGGCCGACGCCGCGCCCGCCCCCGAGATCGAGATCATCAGCCTGCTGCTGGACGCGCCCTCGCTGCGCACCGCACCCCGAGGCACCGGCGTGCTCACCGTGCCGCACAGCCACACGGCGAAGGCGCTCACGCACTCCACGGCGAAGTGGTCGTGGGTGCGGGAGGCGGCCGGCGACCGCGAGGTCGTCCGCGTCTCGTTCGGCGCCCAGGGCGAACCGGCGGCCACCGCGGCGTTGGTTGACGACGCCGCGATCGAGCTCGCCCGCCGGGAGGCGTCGGCGCTCCTGGGGGTCCCCCTGACCGCCGATCAGGTCGTGGCGGGTCATCGGGGGCGCTTCGTGCAGGCGCAGCCCGCGTCGATCATCGGGTCGGGGGCACGGCGCGCGGCGGCGCGTCAGGCCGTGCAGGCCGTGCCAGGGCTGGCCGCCGTGGGCGCGTGGCTCGCGGGCACCGGGCTCGCGCAGGTCGTCCCGGATGCCGCGGAGGAAGCGGAGCGCCTGCGCCACGCCCTCCTCTGGGACTGAGCGCGCGCGGCGCGCGAGTGCGGTCGGGCGCTCCGTGTCAACCCTCTGATCGATTGATGCCGAAATCGGCATACGGCGTTACGCTGGGTACCTGATCGCGGTGGAGACGCGGGCGATCGGCGTCCCCCGGGACGGACCACAGCCGGAACAACGTGAGGAGACCCCATGAAGGGGAAGATCGGACTCGTCGTCGGACTCGGCGTCGGCTATGTGCTCGGCACCCGCGCAGGACGCGAGCGCTACGAGCAGATCAAGACGCAGTGGCTGAAGGTCTGGAACACCGACCCGGTGCAGGAGCGCGTGGACAAGGTCAAGGGCTTCGTCGGCGACAAGGCCGCCGCGGTCCCGGGCGCCGTCTGGACCGGCGCCGTGAAGATCGTCAAGTCGGTCACGGGCGACGGCACGCCCGGGCAGAAGCTGGACGCCGTCATCGCCTCCGGCAAGGACGCTGCCGAGGAGATCTCTGACGCCGCGGAGGACGCGGTCGACGAGGTCAAGGAGCGCGCCGCCGAGGCCCAGAAGCCCGCCGGGGCGAAGCCGGCCGCGAAGAAGCCCGCCCCGCGGAAGTCCGACGACTGACATGCCCCGCGGATATCGGGATCGCGCCGACGACAGTCTGTTGACGCTGCTCGGCGACCTGCCGGAGCTCGTCACGAATCTGGTCAAGGCCGAGATCGACGCGGCCAAGGCGTGGGTGTCGCGCACGGCGAAGGACGCTGGGGTCGGCTCGGTCTGGTTCCTCGTCGCGCTGTTCTTCCTGTTCTGGGCCGTGCCCGTGATCCTCGTCTTCGCGATCGCGGGACTGTCGTCGTGGTGGCCGGTGTGGCTCTCTGCACTGGCGGTCTTCGGCATCCTCATCGTCGCCGTGCTGCTGTTCGCGCTGCTCGGCATCCTGAAGTTCCGCAAGGTGCTCCGCCGCCAGAACCCGGCGCAGGCCGTGGCCGAGGACATCCGAATCGTGAAGGAGGCCGGCGATGAGCACCCCTGAGTCGCTGCCGCGCACCGCGGTCCCCGCGGGCATCGTCGACCCCGTCGCCTCGGCGCGGGCCGAGTTGAAGGCGGCCCTGGCCGCCATCGAGGTCAAGGGGAACATCCCGCGACGCGTCGAGAAGGCGTCCGCACGGGCTGCTGTGAAGGCGCGCGCGTTCGCGGACCGCAACCCCGCCGCGGCGATCGCCGCGACCGTGGGGATCGCCGCCGCCGTCGGTGGGGCTGTGTGGGCCATCGCCCGCGCCATCGCCCGCTGATCCACCCGCGCACCGCCCTCGCGTGGGGGCAGTATTCCCCTGATTAGCGGCTCCTCCGCAAAGGGGGCAGACTGGGATCATGTCCGACCTGCGCGAAGAGAACCCGTCCGGTTACACCCTCTGGGCCGTCTGGCGACGCAACCCCAACGCCCCCGTCACCGAGAACGATGCGACCGAGCTCGAGTCGATCGTCTCCTACATCGAGGATTCCGGCGTCACCGTCCGCGGCTTCTACGACGTCTCCGGGCTCAAGGCCGACGCGGACCTCATGGTGTGGCTGCACGGCGCCACCGCCGAGGAGCTGCAGAAGGCCCTCCGCCGCCTGCGCCGCACCGAGATGCTGCGCTCGCTCCTCCCGGTGTGGAACGTCATGGGTGTCCACCGCGATGCGGAGTTCAACCGCGCGCATGTCCCCGGCTTCCTCCGCGGCATCGAGCCCAAGGACTGGCTCTGCCTCTACCCGTTCGTCCGCACGCCCGAGTGGTACCTCGCGCCGGAGAGTGACCGGCGTGCGATGCTCGCCGATCACGGGCGCAAGGGTGCGGCGTTCACCGGCGTCATCGCCAACACCGTGGCTTCCTTCGCCCTGGGTGACTACGAGTGGCTGCTGCCGCTCGAGGCCGACGAGCTGACCGACCTCGTCGACATGATGCGCGACCTCCGCTACACCGACGCCCGCATGTTCGTGAAGGAGGAGGTGCCCTTCTACACCGGGCGCCGCCTGCGCCTCGACGAGATCGCGGACGTGCTGCAGTAAGCGCCATGAGCACCCCCATCCGTCTCGGCACCCGTCGCAGCGCGCTCGCGCAGGCGCAGTCCGGTCACGTCGCCGCCGCGCTGGAGAAGGTCACCGGTCGCCGCGTCGAACTCGTCCCGATCACCAGCGAAGGCGACACCAACCGCGCCTCGCTGTCCGAGATCGGCGGCCTCGGCATCTTCGCCACCCGGCTCCGCGAAGCCCTCCTCGCCGGTGAGTGCGACTTCCTCGTGCACTCGCTGAAGGACCTCCCGACAGCGGTTCCGGAGTCGCTCGTCATCGCGGCGACGCCCCGACGGGAAGACGCCCGCGACGTCGTGCTCACCCGCCACGGCATCCCCCTGCACGAGCTGCCCGCAGGGAGCGCCGTCGGCACCGGCTCGCCGCGACGCATCGCGCAGGTCCACCGTCGTGCGCCCCGCGCCCACGTCGTGGACATCCGCGGCAACGTCGACTCCCGCCTCGCGCGGGTCGCGTCCGGCGAGCTGGACGCCGTGATCCTCGCTGCTGCCGGACTCTCGCGGCTCGGCACGGACTCGCCGCTGCATCGCGAGGAGCTGGGGCTGGCGGAATGGCCGACGGCTCCGGGCCAGGGGTCTCTGGCCGTCGAGACGCGGGCGGATGCGCCGGAGGACCTGCGCACGGCGCTGTCGGCGCTGGATCATCGGGAGACGCGGCTGGCGATCACGGTCGAGCGCGCCATCCTGGAGGGACTGGATGCCGGTTGTCAAGCCCCCATGGCCGCGCACGCGATCGTCCAGGGCTCCGAGATCCGCGTCAGGACGGTGGTCTACGCCCCGGACGGCGGTCGTCGGATCGGGCTGGACGTCACGGAAGCCCTGAACGGGGAGTATATTCATCGGAACGGCAGTGGCAATGGTGCGGATGCTGCCGATGGTGCAGACCCGATGCACGCAGCGCGTGAACTCGGGCTCGCTGTTGCCCGTCGGCTGCTCGATCAAGGGGCGGCCGACCTCGTCCCTCAAGAGCAATCCGAATTGTCATGACCACTTCTGAAAGCAAGCAGGACCGACCGCTGGACGGCTGGCGCATCCTCGTGCCCCGTGGCGGCCCCTGGGGTGACAGCGTCGCCGCGAGCCTCCGGGCTCTGGGCGCCGTCCCCGTCGTCGCCCCCCTCATCAACTTCGCTCCGACGACCGATCAGGCGACGCTCGACCGCGCGCTGGAGCAGCTCGCGGCCGGGGAGTTCGACTGGCTGACCGTCACGAGCGCGACCACGGTGGACGTGCTGTTCGCGCACCGTGCCGTCGTGCCGAAGACCACGAAGATCGCGGCCGTGGGCGAGACGACGGCCGCGGCGCTGCAGGCCGTGGGCTACGAGGTCGCCCTCGTCCCGGAACAGGACAACTCCGCGCAGGGCATGGCGCAGCAGCTCATCGCCCTGGAGCATGAGCCGCGCCGTATCCTGGCCCTGCGCAGCGAGATCGCCAAGCCCGTCCTCAGCCTTCTCCTGTCCGACGCGGGGCACGACGTGCACGGGGTGGTCGCCTATCGCACGGTCGGTGTCCCGGTGACGGAGCGCATCCGCCGCGACGTCGAGAACGGCCGGATCAACGCGATCCTCATCACCAGCGGATCGGTGGCCGAGCAGGTGCGCGAGCAGTTCCCCGAGATCCCGGACGAGACGCTGCTCGCGGCCATCGGCCCGCGCACGGCCAAGGACGCCGAGCGTGCCGGTCTCCCCGTCTCGGTGGTGGCCGATCGGCAGACCATCGACGCGCTGATCGATGCCGTGTCGCAGTTCACCCTTCCGCACGCGGCAGACGAGTTCGCGCCGTGAGCTTCCCCGACATCCGTCTGCGCCGACTGCGCCAGTCGCGCGCTGTTCGCGACCTCGTGCGCGAGACCTCTCTCGAGCCGCGCCAGCTCGTGCTCCCGCTCTTCGTCCGCGAGGGCCTCAGCGGGCAGGTCCCCATCGGATCGATGCCCGGTGTCGCTCAGCACTCGATCGATTCGCTGCGAGCGGCCGCCGTCGAGGCCGCCGAGGCCGGAGTGGGCGGCGTCATGCTGTTCGGCGTTCCCGCGGTCCGCGACGCCCGCGGCTCCGGCGCGGACGACCCGCAGGGCATCCTGAACGTCGCCACGGAGGCGCTGGCGGCCGAGGTCGGTGATGCGCTCGTCGTGCAGACCGACCTCTGCCTCGACGAGTTCACCGACCACGGGCACTGCGGCGTCCTCGCCTCCGACGGCTCGGTGGACAACGACGCGACCCTGGAGCGGTACGCCTCGATGGCTCTCGCCCAGGCGCGCGCGGGCTCGCAGCTGCTCGGGCTGTCCGGGATGATGGACGGCCAGGTCGCCGTGATCCGTCAGGCGCTCGACGCCGAGGGCTTCACCGACACCCTCATCCTGGCGTACGCCGCGAAGTACGCGAGCGCGTTCTACGGCCCGTTCCGCGAGGCCGTGGACTCGCAGCTCCAGGGCGACCGCCGCACGTATCAGCTCGACCCCGGCAACCGTCGCGAGGGCGTGCGCGAGGCGCTGGTCGACGAGGACGAGGGCGCCGACATCGTCATGGTGAAGCCGGCGATGGCCTTCCTCGACGTGCTCCGCGAGGTGCGCGACGCCGTGACCGTCCCGGTCTGGGCGTACCAGGTGTCGGGCGAGTACGCGATGATCGAGGCCGCCGCCGCGAACGGCTGGATCGATCGGCGCGCCGCGGTCCTCGAGTCGCTGCTGTCGATCCGCCGCGCGGGCGCCGATGCCGTGCTCACGTACTGGGCCACCGAGGCGGCCCGCTGGCTGCGCGGCTGACCCGTCCTGCTGACTGCCGGCGGCCTCCGGGGGAGACGCGGCGGGCTAGCCTGGAAGGGATGCCGGGAGAGTTCCGTGCATCACGGAGGAGCCTCGATGACCGACCGCAATGACGACCTTTTCTCTGCCGCCCGAGCGGTGATCCCCGGTGGGGTGAACTCTCCGGTGCGCGCCTACGGGTCGGTCGGCGGGACGCCCCGGTTCCTCGCCTCGGCGCGTGGCGCCACCGTGACCGACGCCGCGGGACGCGAGTACGTCGACCTCGTCGCGTCCTGGGGCCCCGCGCTGCTCGGACACGCGCAGCCCGAGGTCGTCGCCGCGGTGCAGGAAGCCGCGACCCGCGGGCTCTCCTTCGGTGCGCCGACCGAGGGGGAGGTCGAGCTCGCGGCGCTCATCGCCGACCGCGTCCGCTTCGGCGAGATCCGTCCCGTGGAGCGCGTCCGTCTCGTCTCGACCGGCACCGAGGCCACCATGACGGCCATCCGCCTCGCCCGCGGTGCGACCGGCCGCGATCTGCTCGTGAAGTTCGCCGGTCACTATCACGGCCACTCCGACGGCCTGCTCGCGGAAGCCGGATCCGGGGTCGCCACGCTGGCGCTTCCCGGTTCGGCCGGCGTACCCGCGCCGATCGCCGCGCAGACGCTCGTGATCCGCTACAACGACCCCGAGGCGCTCGCCGCCGTCTTCGCCGAGCACGGTCCCCGCATCGCGGCCGTCATCGTCGAGGCCTCGGCCGCGAACATGGGCGTCGTCCCTCCGCTGCCGGGCTTCAACCGCCTCATCGCGGAGACCGCGCACGCCCACGGTGCTCTGATGATCCTCGACGAGGTCCTCACCGGCTTCCGGGTGCACCCCGCGGGCTTCTGGGGCCTCCAGGCGGCGGCGGGGGAGGACTACCTTCCCGACATCCTGACCTTCGGCAAGGTCGTCGGCGGCGGTATGCCGCTGGCGGCCCTCGGAGGTCGTGCCGAGGTCATGGACCTCCTGGCCCCCCTCGGTCCCGTCTACCAGGCGGGGACGCTCTCCGGGAACCCGCTCTCGGTGGCGGCGGGCCTGGCCACGCTCCGCCTCGCGACGCCGGAGGTCTACGCGACCGTCGACGCCGCAGCCGCTCGGGTCTCGACGGCCCTCGACCGCGCGCTCGCCGACGCCGGGGTGACCCACGCCCTCGCGTCCGCCGGCAACCTCTTCAGCGCCTCGTTCCGCGCCTCCGCTCCGCGCGACTACGCCGAGGCGCAAGCACAGGAGTCGTTCCGGTACGCGGCGTTCTTCCACGCGATGCGCGAGCACGGCGTCGCGCTGCCGCCGAGCGTCTTCGAGGCCTGGTTCCTCACCGCCGCCCACGGCGAGGACGAACTGCAGCGCATCGAGGAAGCCCTGCCGCATGCCGCGCAGGCGGCCGCCACCGCGCGCCCCTGACTGCTGCCGCCGCTGCCTTTTCCCGCGAGGACAGGCGCCCGCGCGGGAACAGGCACGGCTGGACCCTGCTGCCTGATGTCGAGCGGATGCCTGCGTAGGGAGCGGTGGTCGCGAGGCCGTCGACATCAGGTCTTCGCGCGGGGTCAGGCTTAGGCCCGCGGCAGCGCCTGTTCTTGCGCGGCGGCCTGTCCTCGCGAACGAGCGGTGAGGGCAGAGCGTGGGGGATTCCGACAAGGGATCGTTGCGTTCCTGTGAGCAACTTCCAGCCAACCGGGAGGGCGGCGCTGGCAGACTGGGGGCATGGTGACGTTGTTGCTGGACCAGACGCAACTCGAGGTCGTGCTTTCGCCCATCGAACGTGCCGCCACCTTCCACCGTGAGAACGTGCGCATCGTGCGCGACACGATCACCAAGGTCCAGCTGACGGATGACGCCTGGACCTGGCTCCGCGGGGTCCCCAATCCGGGTACCCACATCCCGGGCGTCCTGGCAGCCGGGAGCTGGAAAGCGGCAGGCAGCCTCGACTTCGTGCTGATCCGTCGCCGTCGCCCCAGCGTGGTCGTCGATCTCGAGGGCGACCCGCAG
Source organism: Microbacterium sp. K36 (assembly GCF_004794355.1). Lineage (NCBI taxonomy): Bacteria > Bacillati > Actinomycetota > Actinomycetes > Micrococcales > Microbacteriaceae > Microbacterium > Microbacterium sp. K36. The sequence goes on from NZ_SSDN01000100.1 coordinate 104,868, forward strand.
TACAACCGCCTGATCCTGACCACCCGGCACGGCCTCGCGCTGACGCAGGCGCTCCGCCTTCCGGTCTCGGAGGAGCCCGCGACAGTCGAGGAGATCGTCGCCACGGCCCCGACTCCGGTCTCGAAGGGCAGCCGCCGGCCCGTCATCCGGCCGCGTCCGGCCTGACCCCAGACGCAGAACGCCCTCCCGATCGGGAGGGCGTTCGTGTGCGCGGTTCAGCCGTGGTTCTCGTCGGAGTGCGCCCCGTGGTCTTCGTCCGCATCGGTGTCGGGCGCCTGTTCCTGGTCCGGAGCATGCGCACCGGACTCCTCCGAGGGCTCGCCCTCCGAGGACTCCTGCTCTTCAGGCGATGCGGCCTCGGCGGGGGCGTCGCCCTCCCCGGACGCGAGCGGGTAGTCCCGGGGCTCGTCCTCGTAGTAAGCGCGGGCGGCGGCGGCGAGCATGGAGCTCACGGCCGCGGATCGCGGGTCCTCGTCGTCGCTCGCGGGGTCGGACGCGTCTGCCGGCTCCGTCGTGTCGGCGGTCGCGCCCTCGTCGTTCGGGGCGGCCGCGGCGTCGAGCTCGGCGAAGAACTCCACGCCCGCGGGGCCCGCCTCGTCGGCTGCGGACTCCGCGGCCTCGGCGCCGATCGAGCCGTCGGCGGCGTCGATCTCAGACGGAGCTTCAACCCCCTCGGCCTCGGCGCCCTCTGCGGGGAGGGACGCGTCGCGCGTCGTCTCGTCCGACTCCCCTGGGGCGGGAGCGTCCTGTCCCGCCGACTGCTCGGGCGACGTGCGCGCCTCCCCGGCCTTCGTGTCTTCGTCTGCCATCTCGGCGGAGGATGCCGCGAACAGGGCGGCGAAAGAGCGTCGCGGGGACTCGGTCGCGGGCACCGGCGCGGGAGCGCCGGAGAGGATGTCGTCGAACGAGCGCGAGGAGTCGGACTCCGCATCGGACGCGGTGTCGGGCGTCGCGCCCGTCTCCTCCTCGACATCGGCCAACGTCAGCGCGACGGTCTCCTCGACGACGGGGACGACCTGGGTGGCGTCATCGTTCGCAGCGGTCTCCACCACGGTCACGAGCGGGGTCGTCTCGTCGTCGACGGGGCCCTCGGCTCCCACCGTCTCGTCATCGTCGTCGGACTCCGTGGCCGCGGCGTCGCCGGGGGTCTCCGTGCTGAGGTCATCGGCGAGAGCCGCGGCTCCGCCGGCCGCGAGGGCCGAGGCGGCGGCACCGGCGGCCGCATCGCCCGTCGTGGTCGTCTGGGCGTCGGTCGCCGAGTCTTCGGGCTGCTCCAGTGCAGGCGCCGTGTCGAAGCGGCCGCCGCGCATGAGGTCGATGAAGACGTCCTCCAGCGTCGGGCCGCGCTGCACGAGGGTGCTGAGAGCGATGCCGGCGTCCGCCGCAACGGCGCCCACCCGGCTCGCGTCCGTGCCCCGCACGGTCAGACCGGAGCGGAGCACCTCGATGTCGAAGCCCGCGGCGACCAGGGCGGTCGTGAGGCCGGGACGATCGACGGAGTCGACCACCACCGAACCGCCGGCCGGGTCGGCCAGCGTCTCGATGCCGCTGGACAGCACGAGGCGTCCCTTGGAGAGCACGAGCACGTGGTCGGCGACCTGCTCGATCTCGCTAAGCACATGGGAGGAGACCAGGACCGTGCGGCCTTCGTCGGCGAGGCGACGCATCAGCAGGCGCATCCAGCGGATGCCCTCCGGGTCGAGACCGTTCGCCGGCTCGTCGAAGACGAGCGCTCCCGGGTCGCCGAGGAGTGCGTGGGCGACGCTGAGGCGCTGGCGCATGCCGAGCGAGAATCCGCCGATGCGGGTATCCGCTTCGCCCTCCAGGCCGACGAGGGAGATGACCTCGTCGACGCGCGCCAGGCGGATCCCGTTGGCCTTCGCTGCGATCGTGAGCTGACGGCTGGCCGTGCGGCGCGGCCGGTAGGCCGTCTCCTCCAGCACCGCGCCGATGGTGCGCAGCGGCTGACGCAGCTCGGCGTACGCGACGCCGCCGATCGTGGCGGTGCCGGACGTGGCGCGCACCTGGCCGAGCAGGATGCGCAGGGTCGTCGTCTTGCCGGCGCCGTTGGGGCCGAGGAAAGCAGTGACCGCGCCGGGCTCGACCCGTGCGGAGAAGTCCGAGACGGCCGTCACCTCGTTGAAGCGCTTCGTCACATTCGTGAATTCGAGCACCTGTCCTTCGGGCATCCGGGACCTCTCGTTGCGATGAACAGTTCCTCCTATCCTGCCGGAAAACCGCCCCGGAACCCGCATTTCGTGCGGAATCCGGCCGCATGCGACGGGGTAGCCTGGCACCCGTGACCGATACCCCCGCCGCGCCCCGTGTCCTCATCCGCACCGAAGGAGCGCTCGGGCGGCTCACGCTCAACCGCCCCGAGGCGATCAATGCGCTCGACGAGGACATGATCGCGACCATCACGGAGGCGCTCATCGCCTGGCGTGACGACTCCGACGTGCAGATCGTCCTCCTCGACGGCGAGGGCGAGCGTGGGATGTGCGCAGGTGGCGACGTGCGCCGCCTGCACAGCCAGATCACCTCGGGTCATCCGGAGCAGTCCGCGGAGTTCTTCCGTCGGGAGTACGCGATGAACGCCATGATCGCGGAGTACCCCAAGCCCGTGGTCGCGCTCGCCGATGGCATCACGATGGGCGGCGGCATCGGTCTCGCGGGGCATGCCGCGATCCGCGTGGTCACCGAGCGCTCGAAGCTCGCCATGCCGGAGACCCGGATCGGCTTCACGCCCGATGTCGGCGGCACCTGGCTGCTGGGGCGGGCGCCGGGGCGCCTCGGCGAGTACCTCGGTCTCACCGGGACGACGATGAACGGTGCCGATGCCGTGTACGCGGGATTCGCCGACCACTTCGTCCCCTCCGACCGCCTCGATGCCCTGCGTGAGGCTCTCGCCTACCGCGCCGATCCGACGAGCCCCAGCGAGATCGTCCTGCTGTTCGACGAGACGCCGGAGCCGTCTGCGCTCCCCGCCGCGCGGGAGTGGATCGACGACGCCTTCGCCGCCCCGACCGTCCCCGAGATCCTGGAGCGGCTCCGCGCGCTCGGCACCGACGAGGCTGCGGCCGTCGCCGACCTGCTCGACGGGCTGGCCCCGACCGGGCTCGTCGTCACGCTCGATGCCGTGCGGGAGGCGCGGGGGATGAGCGGGCTCCGAGCGGCACTCGAGGGCGAGTACCGCCGGGTGCTCTGGTTCGTGAACGAGCACCCCGATCTCGTGGAGGGGATCCGGGCGCAGGTCGTCGACAAGGACCGCGACCCGAAATGGCAGCCCGCATCCCTCGCCGAGCTCGGACCCGACGCCGGGGAGCCCGCCCGCGACTACGTCCCGCAGCCGGCGCTGTTCTGACGCGCGCCTCAGCTCTCTTCGGGGACGACGGCGGCGCGGCGGCGGGAGTCCCAGGTCGCCCGGATCACGTCGGTGACATCGTCGGGTTCGAGGCCGGCCTCCTGCGCGGCGTCGACCAGCTCCCGAATCCGCCGGATCACCGCCGCCGGCAGCACGGCGGCGGAGTCTGCGACGCGTGTGCCCGCCGCGGTGCGTGAGACGACCAGGCCGTCGGCTTCGAGCATCTTGTAGGCGCGCGCAGCCGTCCCCGGAGCGACGCCGAGGTCGCCGGCCGTCTGCCGGACCGACGGCAGACGTTCGCCGGCGCCGAGCTGGCCGGAGACGATGAGCCCGCGGAACTGCCGATAGATGTCCCGAGCCGGAAGCGTGTCGTCGGCGGCGGACAGCGGAGAGCGCGGCGTCATCGCGCGTCCTCCGGCTGCCGCGTCGCCGCCGTCGCGGAAGCCCTCGACCTGCGGGCGCGGTCCGGTAGCAGGGCCGGCGCCGCGAGCACCAGGAGTGCTACGGCGACGACCTCCAGCACAGGAGCCGCCGCACCGGCCGCGCGGGCGATGTCGGCATACCGCCAGACGATCTCGAACGTGCCCTCGCCCTCGATCGTCAGGGGCCCGATCCGCCCCGCGCTCCCGATGAACCGCCAGGCGGCGGCCAGCGTGAGCAGGATGCCTCCGGTCGCGATCTGGGCGACCCCCGCGGCGATCCGGCGACGTTCGCGGTGTTCGGCGGGAACGGTCTGCGGACGGAGGAACGGACGTGTGGCGTTCGCCCACAGCGCCCACATCACCGCCCCGGCGAGGAGCGCGCAGCAGAGCAGCACCGCGACGCCGTACGCCCACCCGTAGAACCACAGCCGCACCGGGTCGACGTCGGTGTTCGGTGCGGGGATCTCCAGGAACACGAAGGGCCCGCCGTCGATGTTCGAGGAGGCGCAGCCGGCCGCGATCGTCGTGAGGATGAGCCCGAGCAGCGCGATGCCCGCCGCCACGATGCCGCCGCGGGAGCTGAAGGAGAGCCAGGTCCGCCGGGTCCCGGTGGCCACCGGCTGGGTCGCGTGGCGCGCACCTCGAACGCCGATCGCGAGCCCCAGCGCGGCGATGACGGCGGCGGTGGCGAACACGGGAGCGGCGTAGCGCCACCAGGACACCTCGCCGTCCAGCGGCAGCACGTGCCGGGCGAGCACCTCCACCGTCACCCCCGTCCCGAGGACCACCAGGGCGCCGCCGGCGAGGAGCCGTCGCTCGGGCGAATAGCGTGCGCCCACGGCGACCGCTTCATCGCGCGTCAGCCGGGTCGCCGTCGCCGCACGCGCGCGCCACCAGGGCGTGAAGGTCAGAAGCGCGGCGATGACGAGGCCGACGGCGAACGAGACGACCGGCGACGAGAGGACGGCACCGACGATGTCGGGCGGGGTGGCGTTCGGCATGACGGACTCCGTTCTTTGTGTCATATGTCTATCACAAGTTGTGTCATTCAAGTGATACATACGCCGGTTCGCTCTGAGCGAAGGTCCTCCCGGAGGGGGATCCGAATGTCGCCGCTTCGTGGCACCCTGTCCTATGGCCGGTCGTCGGTCGGCATCCGTCTGCCGGGAGACCCGCCGCCTCCTCCTTCCGAGAAAGTACGCCTGTGCTGGGAAAACTCCTCCTCCGATATCTGTCTCGCTACAAGTGGCTCCTCGTCGCCGTGCTGGTCTTCCAGTTCGCCAGCGCGGCCGCCACCCTCTACCTGCCCCGCCTCAACGCCGACATCATCGACAAGGGCGTCGCGCAGGGCGACACCGCGTACATCTGGCGCACCGGTCTGTTCATGCTGGCGGTGTCGCTCGGCCAGATCGTCGCCTCGGTCATCGCGACCTACTTCGCCGCCCGCGCCGCGATGGGGGCGGGCCGTGACATCCGCGCCGACGTGTTCGGCAAGGTCAGCGGCTTCTCCGAGCGCGAGGTCTCGCAGTTCGGCGCCGGTTCCCTCATCACCCGCAACACGAACGACGTGCAGCAGGTGCAGATGCTCGCGATGATGGGCGCGACCATGCTCGTCACGGCGCCGCTGCTCGCGATCGGCGGCATCATCTTCGCCGTGCAGACCAACGCCGGGCTGAGCTGGCTGATCGCCGTCTCGGTCCCGGTGCTGCTCCTGCTCGCGGCACTCGTCATCGGCCGGATGGTGCCGCTGTTCCGCAGCTACCAGGGCAAGCTCGACAACGTGAACCGCATCATGCGCGAGCAGCTCACCGGCGTGCGCGTGGTCCGGGCCTTCGTCCGCGAGCGCATCGAGGAGGAGCGCTTCCGCGGCGCGAACACCGACATCATGGTCGTCGGCCGGAAGGTCGGCTCGCTGTTCGTGCTGCTCTTCCCGCTGTTCATGCTCATCCTCAACGTGACCGTGGTCGCCGTCATCTGGTTCGGCGGCATCGAGGTCAACAACGGAACCGTGCAGGTGGGCACGCTGTTCGCCTTCATGCAGTACATCGGTCAGATCATGGGCGGCGTCATCATGGCGAGCTTCATGGCGATGATGATCCCGCGCGCCGCCGTCTCGGCCGAGCGCATCGGTGAAGTGCTGAACACCGAGTCGACCATGACGCGACCGGCGGACGGCGTCACCGCCTTCCCGACACCGGGAGCGGTCGCGTTCGACGACGTGGAGTTCACCTACCCCGGCGCCGACGCCCCGGTCCTCAGCGGCATCAGCTTCGCCGCCGAGCCGGGCGAGACCGTCGCGGTGGTCGGCTCCACCGGCTCGGGGAAGACCACGCTCGTCTCGCTCATCCCTCGCCTGTTCGACGTCTCGGGCGGTGCGGTGCACGTGGGGGGCACGGACGTCCGCGACGCCGACGTCGAGGCGCTGTGGGACAGCATCGGCCTCGTGCCGCAGCGTCCCTTCCTCTTCACGGGCACCGTCGCGTCCAACCTGCGCTACGGCCGCGAGGACGCCACCGACGAGGAGCTCTGGCACGCGCTGGAGATCGCTCAGGGGCGCGACTTCGTGGAGGAGATGCCGGACGGCCTCGACTCCCGCATCGCCCAGGGCGGCACGAACGTGTCCGGGGGACAGCGACAGCGCCTCGCGATCGCGCGGGCCCTCGTCCACCGCCCGCAGGTGCTCGTGTTCGACGACTCGTTCTCCGCGCTCGACCTCACCACCGACGCCCGGCTGCGGCAGGCGCTCTGGCGGGAGCTCCCGCACGTGACGAAGATCGTGGTCGCGCAGCGCATCTCCACCATCACCGATGCCGACCGCATCGTGGTGCTGGAGGGCGGCACGATGGTCGGAGTCGGCACCCATGAGGAGCTGTTGGAGACCAGCGAGACCTACCGGGAGATCGTCGAGTCGCAGCTGGGGGTGGACGCATGAGCGAGCAGGACCCTTCGACAAGCTCAGGGACCCAGGGCCGGCGCCGTCGCGGACGGGGTGCGGCCGCCGCGCCCACGGCCGAGCGGGAGCTCACCGCCGAGGAGCAGTACGAGGCCGAGCTCGCCGAGCAGGCACGGCAGAACTCCGGCGACTGGGACAGCGTCGCACCGGGCAAGGCCGACAACTTCGGCACGAGCTTCGCCCGGATGATCGGGCTGCTCAAGCCCTCCGCGGTCTGGTTCGTCTTCGTGTCGATCCTCGGAGCGATCGGGGTCGTGCTGACCGTCGCCGCCCCGAAGGTGCTCGCCGAGGCGACGAACATCGTCTACCGCGGCTTCATCTCCATCCAGCTCGGCCAGCCCAGCGGAGACTTCCCGGGATTCCCGGCGGGGACGCCGCAGGACGTGGTGGTCGACGCCCTGCGCGACGCCGGACAGACCGACTTCGCCAATCAGGTCGGAGCGCTCGGCGACTTCCGAGTCGGCGACGGCATCGACTTCGACGCGCTGGGCTGGGTGATCGCGGCCGTCCTCGCGATCTACGTCGTGGCCGCATTCCTCAGCTGGCTGCAGGGGTACGTCATCAACGTCATCATGGTCCGGACCATGTGGCGCCTGCGGGAGTCCGTCGAGGCGAAGATCAACCGGCTCCCGCTGGCGTACTTCGACAAGGTGCAGCGCGGCGAGCTGATCTCCCGCGTGACGAACGACATCGACAACATCACCCAGACCATGCAGCAGTCGCTGTCCGGTGCCCTGACCGCCGTGCTGACGGTGATCGGCGTGCTCGTGATGATGTTCTCGATCTCGTGGCAGCTCGCGCTGGTGGCGCTCGTGGCACTCCCGCTCATGGGCGTGATCTTCGGTGTCATCGGACCGCGCTCGCAGAAGGCCTTCGGCACGCAGTGGCGCAAGGTCGGCCGGCTCAACGCCCGGGTCGAGGAGGCCTTCTCCGGGCACGCGCTGGTCAAGGTGTTCGGCCGTGAGCAGGACGCTCTGGACAAGTTCAAGGCAGAGAACGAGGAGCTGTTCCAGGCGAGCTTCAAGGCGCAGTTCCTCTCCGGCATCATCATGCCCGCGATGACCTTCGTCGGCAGCCTGACCTATGTCGGCATCGCGGTGCTCGGCGGCCTCATGGTCGCCAGCGGCCAGCTGCGACTCGGCGATGTGCAGGCCTTCATCCAGTACTCGCAGCAGTTCACCCAGCCGCTGTCGGAGCTGGGCGGCATGGCTGCTGTCGTGCAGTCCGGCACCGCGTCGGCGGAGCGGGTGTTCGGCCTGCTCGATGCCGACGAGCAGGAGGCCGACGATCCTGATGCCCCCGCGCTTCGCGAGGGGGAGGGCGTGATCGAGTTCGAGAACGTCTCCTTCTCCTACTCGCCGGAGCGTCCGCTCATCACCGATCTGTCGTTCCGGGTGGAGCCGGGGCAGACCGTCGCGATCGTCGGACCCACGGGTGCCGGCAAGACGACGCTCGTGAACCTCATCATGCGGTTCTACGAACTCAGCGGCGGACGGATCACGCTGGACGGTCAGGACATCTCGACCATCACGCGTGACGACCTCCGGTCCCGCACAGGCATGGTGCTCCAGGACCCCTGGCTGTTCGCCGGGAGCATCCGCGAGAACATCCGCTACGGACGCTCGACCGCGACGGACGAGGAGGTGCTGGCCGCCGCGCGGGCGACCTACGTCGACCGCTTCGTGCACGCGCTTCCGGATGGGTACGACACCGTGCTCGACGAGGACGCGTCGAATGTCTCGGCCGGTGAGCGGCAGCTCATCACGATCGCCCGGGCGTTCGTGGCGCAGCCGTCGATCCTCATCCTTGACGAGGCCACCTCGGCGGTCGATACCCGCACCGAGCTGCTGCTGCAGAACGCCATGGCCGCGCTCCGGCAGGGGCGCACCTCGTTCGTCATCGCGCACCGGCTGTCGACCATCCGCGACGCGGACCTCATCCTCGTGATGGAGCACGGCGACATCGTCGAGAAGGGCACGCACGACGAGCTCATCGCCGCGCAGGGCGCGTACTGGCGCCTGTACCAGTCGCAGTTCGAGCAGGCGGCGACCGACCTCGACGCCGAAGCGGCTCTCACCGGATCCTCGCCGGTCGTCGTGACCGGCGACGCGGACGAGGAGGCGAGCGCGCAGGAGCAGGCGACGGACGCGGTGGCCGGAGCGTCGGTCGGCGCCCAGCTCCCGGCGGCCGAGACCGCAGCGGCTCGGGCACTCCTCGACGACGGCGCTGACGGCTCCACGTCTCCGTCCTGACCCGCCTCACGCACGACGCCCCACTCCGGATCGGAGTGGGGCGTCGGTCGTCAGCGCTCAGTCGGCTCCGGCGATGCCGAAGAGCTCGAGGGGGTGGGTGAGTCGCCACCACGGGCTCGGACCGTCCAGATCCTCGTCGAGGACGAGGGCGGTCTCCGTGCTGTCGACGGGACCGGTCGTGGTCAGGGTACCGACCGTCCCGTCCGCCTCGCGTTCCTCTCCGAGATCGAACACCGGCGTCGCCGTCGCGCTCGCTCCGTTCCACAGCACGACATCGGCGTCTTCACCGGCGACCACATCGATGCGCTCGCCCCAGACGGTGAGGACGCGCCCGACCACCGTGCCTGCCGGCACGGCCGGGCCCTGGGCCTGCAACGCCGCTTCCGTCTGAGCGAACAGGGCGCGGGTGAGGGCGAGGCGCGCCTCGTCGTCCTCCTGGTTCAATGCCGCGGCGTAGAGCCGGACCGTCGCGTCGCCGATGACGACGTCCTTGGCGGTCAACAGGTTCCAGCCGACGAGGGTGCCCGTCTTGATGCCGACGACTCCCGGATCGGCGAGCATGCCGTTCGTGTTCTCGACCGTCCCGGCCCCGGGCAGGTCGACGGACCGGGTGCCCACGATCTCGGCGAACACCGGATTCCGCATCGCCATCTCGCCCAGGGCCACGAGGGCTTCCGGGGTGGCGACGTTGCGCTCGTCGAATCCGGACGGCGTCACCACGGTGATGCCGGAGAGCCCGCGCTCGCCGAGCCAGACCTCGGCCGCCGCAGCGAACTCCCGGTCGGACCCCCAGATCTCCGACGCCAGCCGGTCGATGTAGTTGTTGGCCGAACCGAGCAGGGTGCCCTGCAGAAGCTGGTACTCGGTCAGCACTCCGCCCACCGGCACATCGAGCGCCGACTGATTCGAGATCCGGTAGTCCCAGTACCGGACGCTGTCGGCGTAGGTGAAGGAGAACTCCGGGCCCTGTTCGCCGGGGGCCAGCGGAAGCCGGTCCAGCACCATGAGACTGCTGACGACCTTCGTGATGCTCGCGATGCTCACCGGAGCGGTGGTCGACGCCGCGGTGGTCATCCCGGCGATGCCGACCGCCCCGTCGCCGACCGCCGGCCAGGCGAGCGCGGCGGTGGGGGCGGCGACGGGGGTGAACTCGACCGCCTGGACAGTCGGGGCCACCTCGTGCAGCGGCCAGAGCAGCGTGGTGCCGGCGTACGAGGCGACGAGGCCGACGAGGACGCCGAGGGGGACGAGCAGGCCGGGGCCGACGATCGCGGGGCGCAGCTTCGCGTCGCGGAGCAATCCGGTCTCCTCCTCCGTGCCGACCGACGCATCGAACTCGGGTGTCGACGACTCCACGGCGACGATCGTCGGGTCCACCCAGGTCAGCGCGGTCGCCGGTGCCGAGGCATCGGCCCACGCCACCGCTTCCGTGACGGGAGGGTCGACGGCGGGCACGGCGGACGCGGATGCGGGGTCTTCGGGCCGCGCGTCGACGCCGACGCCGCCGGACGCCTCTTCAGGGGGATCGGAAGCGGTCACTCGCTTACGGTACCGAATCCGGCCCCGAATCCGCCGTGCGCGGCGCGGGACGCGCGGACGGTAGGATCGACAGCACAACCACGGGAGTCCGGCGAGCCGGGCTGAGAGGGAGCGAATCGCGCTTCGACCGTCGAACCTGATCTGGGTCATGCCAGCGCAGGGAGGAGTTCACATGAGTACGTCCACGTCCGCATCCCCGTCGAGGAACACCGCGGCCGCTCCGGCGCGGGGCTACCTGCGCTGGCGCGTCATCGACATCGTCGTCGCCAGCGTCCTCGGTGTCGCCGCCGGTCTGATCTTCCTGGCCTGGAACGTCGGTTACCTGGGGCCGAAGGCCCTGCTCGAGCCGCTGCTTCCCGGCCTCCAAGGGCTCCTCGACGGCCCGTGGCTCTTCGCGGGTGTGCTCGGCGGGCTCATCATCCGCAAGGCAGGAGCCGCGATCTACGTCGAGCTGCTGGCCGCCGTCGTCTCGGCACTCATCGGCAACCAGTGGGGCGGCTTCCTCACGCTCGAGGCCGGTCTCGTGCAGGGCCTCGGCGCCGAGCTGATCTTCCTGCTGTTCTTCTACCGCCGCTGGTCGCTGCCCGTCGCGATCCTCGCCGGGGCCGGTGCCGCGCTCGCGGGCGGCATCAACAACCTCGTCCTCTGGTATGCCGGGTCCGGTCCCGCCTTCACGACGATCTACCTCGTCAGCACCGTGATCTCCGGGGCCGTCATCGCCGGTGCGCTGTCGTGGGTGCTCGCTCGCGGCATCGCGGCGACCGGGGCTCTGGACCGGTTCGGCTCCGGGCGCGAGGCGCGCGTCCGCGTCTGATGTCCGCGCAGTTCGCTCCCGCCGGCGTCGAGGCCCGCGGCTGGGGTTGGCGACACGCGAGCCGCCACGCCTGGGCGCTGCGCGACGTCTCGTTCCGCATCGAGCCCGGCGAGCGGGTGCTGGTGCTCGGCGCCTCCGGTGCGGGGAAGTCGACGCTGCTGCACGGCCTCGCCGGTGTGCTCGGCGGCGAGGAGGAGGGGGAGAGCGAAGGCGCGCTGCTCGTCGACGGCGACCCCGCCGCGGCGACCCGCGGGCGGGCCGGGCTCGTGCTCCAGGACCCCGACTCGCAGGTGATCCTCGCCCGTGCCGGTGATGACGTCGCCTTCGGGTGCGAGAATCTCGGGGTGCCGCGTGCCGAGATCTGGCCCCGCGTCGAGGCGGCGATGGCCGGCGTCGGACTGGACGTGCCGCTCGATCACCCGACCGCGGCGCTCTCCGGCGGTCAGAAGCAGCGCCTCGCCCTGGCCGGCATACTGGCGATGGGCCCCGGGCTGGTGCTGCTCGACGAGCCGACGGCGAACCTCGATCCGGAGGGCGTGCGCGAGGTCAGGGATGCGGTGGAGCGGATGCTCGCCACGAGTCCCGCCACCCTCGTGGTCGTGGAGCATCGGCTCGAGGTGTGGTTGCCGCTCCTCACGCGGGTCATCGTGCTGGGCACCGGCGGGGTGGTGGCGGACGGCACTCCCGCGGATGTGCTCGGTGCGCAGGGCGAGCGCCTGGCCGCGGACGGCGTCTGGGTGCCCGGCCGGCCGCCCGCCGAGCCGCCGGCACCGCGGGCGGCTCCCGGGGAGGTGCTGCTGTCGGCGCGCGGGCTCGCGGTCGCACGGGTGAAGGGGCGTCCGGTGGCACAGGGCATCGACCTGGAGGTGCGTGCGGGTGAAGCCGTCGCGATCACCGGGCCCAACGGTGCAGGCAAGTCCACGCTGGGCCTGACCCTCGCCGGACTCCTCCCTCCCGTCGGCGGTGCCGTGTCCGCGGCCCCGGTGCTCGCGCAGGGGGCGGATCCGTCCCCGATCCGCTGGGCCTCCC